>JBIIWI010000016.1:0-23715 GCA_044339005.1 Ilumatobacteraceae bacterium | reverse complement strand
ATCTTGCACATCATCGTTGTCTTCAAGATCATCCATGATTCGAAGAATCGCTTTGGCGTCGGCAATATCGGTAACAGGAACTTGTAGAGAGGAAACCATCGTCGAAACTGCAGACACCACCGTCATTCCTGCAGTTTCCAATGATGCTTTCAGTTCATACAAGGCGTGGGAATCACAAGTCACGCGCCACGTGTCGCCGTCATCCACCACATCTTCTGCTCCGTGTTCAAGTGAAACCATCATCACTTCGTCCTCAGAGACTGATTTATCAATCTGCACAACACCCTTACGCGAAAACTGCCAACCCACGGCACCGGGTTCTGCCATTGCACCACCCGACTTACTAAATGCAAGGCGGACATCTGATGCGGTGCGATTTCTATTGTCGGTGAGCGCATCGATCAACATTGCAACTCCGCCCGGCGCGTAGGCCTCATAAGTAATCGACTCAAATGCGGCACCAGTGTGCTCGCCCATTCCTCGCTTGATCGCACGATCAATTGCATCGTTTGTCATCTGCGCAGCTTTTGCCTTGAGCACAATTGTTCGCAAAGAGGCATTTGATGCGGGATCGCCACCGCCTTCTCTCGTACTGACTTCAAGTTGCCGTGCAAGTTTTGCAAACGTCTTGCCACGAGCCTTGTCAGCTTTGCCTTTTTTGTGCTTGATCGTTGCCCATTTGGAATGGCCTGACATCTCTACACCTCCTGCAAAAACAATGAATGAATACGATTATCGCTGGTCAATTCTGGATGAAACGACGCCACCATAACTGAACCTTGTCGCGCCAACACCACCTTGTCCTCGTGCGTTGAAAGTACCTCAACATCCGCACCTAAACGGACAACTTGCGGAGCTCTTATAAACATTGCGTGAAAAGGCGATTTCAGGCCTTCAACATTTAGTTCTGTCTCAAAGCTCTCCACTTGACGACCGTAGGCGTTGCGCTCTACATCAATGTCAATTGCTCCATAAAAGCGCTGATCTGGACGCCCGCTAGCAATACTCTTTGCCAACAAGATCATGCCGGCACAGGTTCCAAACACAGGCATTGCATTGTTGATTCGTTCCGCAATCGGGTCAAACAATTCAGATGTAGTGAGCAAGTGCGACATCGTTGTTGATTCTCCGCCTGGCATCACAAGTGCGTCCACCAAGCCAAGATCCTGAGGAGTTCTCACTTGCACCGTGTCTGCGCCGAGGCCCTGCAACATTTCCTCGTGCACTGCAAATGCACCTTGCAAAGCCAAGATGCCAACCTTCATATTTAGGACCGGACTGTCAACGCGTCAAACTCATTGATATTGAGTTTGATTACCAGCCGCGCTCGGCGTAACGCTCGTTGATCTGATCCATTCCAATGCCAGTCATCGGGGCTCCAAGATTGCGACTTACCTTTGCCAAAATGTCGGCATCCATGAAGTGGGTCGTTGCTTCAACAATTGCTTTTGCTCGCGGCGAAGGATCGTCACTCTTGAAAATACCCGAGCCGACAAACACCGACTGTGCACCGAGTTGCATTGCCAATGCCGCATCTGCCGGTGTGGCGATGCCGCCAGCGCAAAACAATGGAACTTGAAGTGAACCCGTCTCTGCGATTTCCTGTACAAGTGGCAATGGTGCGCCGAGTTTTTTGGCCCAGTCGAACAACTCTGCAGAGTCGGCTTGAGTAATTCTGCGAATGTCGCCAAAGATATTACGCAAGTGACGCACTGCCTCAACAACGTTGCCAGTACCAGCCTCACCCTTTGAACGAATAAGTGCAGCACCCTCACTGATACGACGAAGTGCTTCACCCAAGTTGGTTGCTCCACAAACAAAAGGAGTATCGAAAGCCATCTTGTCGATGTGGTGTGTTTCATCAGCAGGTGTCAACACTTCAGACTCGTCGATGAAATCAACGCCGAGAGACTGCAAAATTTGGGCCTCCACAAAGTGACCGATGCGCGCTTTTGCCATCACCGGAATAGTGCAACACGCTTGAATTGCCATAATCATTTCTGGATCGCTCATTCGTGCAACACCACCGTCGCGACGGATGTCGGCAGGCACGCGCTCAAGCGCCATTACCGCTACTGCGCCAGCATCTTCTGCGATCTTTGCCTGTTCAGAGTTGACGACGTCCATAATGACGCCACCCTTGAGCATCTCAGCCAAACCGCGCTTGACCTGCATTGATCCCGTTGTGCGTGCAGCGTTCTTTGTCATGAGTTCCATAGTACCGAAGCCAATACCGACACAAACGGTCAGTTGTTTGTGACTGTTTCCCTAGAGAAACTTGACGTCGTCTGGGTTCGTTCCCACCGGCACCACGGCTGTTTTTGCGGCACGAGCAACCTCAACAAACGTCTGACCCGGAGTGAGTTTAATTACAGCCCCACTCGAATCTTTGAGTAAGAACGGCTTCAGGCGATCATTTCGCTCCCATGTGCCTTCGATCAAAGTGCCATTGGTGAATACATACACTTTTCCGCCGCCAAGTGTCTTGGAAGTCGGACTGTAACTATTGGTGTACTCGACTTCAAGAACAATCACGTTAGGAACAGCGAGTTGTACGTCAGCAGTATCCACGACGGGCGTGTTGTCTTGCAATCGCAAGAATTCTCCAGTCGATGCATCCCAATCCCACTGCACTTTCACGCCGTCCATTGACACCTTCACTCCAGCGGTTGGCTCTGCAGTTGTTGGTGCAGCGTCGCTAGCTGTGCGATACGAAAATTGCGTAGGAGGCGCTGTAGAGCCCTCTGGACTCAAGGTCCATAACTTTGTGGTTTCTGCTATCAAGTTGTGTGGTGCCGAGCGTTCGCTGTCGCGAGCAAAGCCACCATCCTTGTTTGCCACCGAATAACTCAAGTCAACGAGATCAGACTTTTTGATTGCAGCTGATACCTGTTCGTTACCACCACTCCACACAAACAACGGCTTGATGAGCGAGCTCAGAAGATTGATGTCTTGAAAGCGACCACTTCGAATTGGGCCAACAGGGTCCGAACCTTCACTTTGGAAAACCGCTGCAAGTCGTGTGAGCTTCTCTACGTTTTCTTCAAAAATAATGTCTGCTTGATTAATGCCCATTTGTGGACGTGCAGATGGATGGTTGTCAATTTTCACAACCATCGCAGGACGAGTCAGCGTAGATGGATCAGTATTTGGCAGACCCGTCAGCGGGTTCACAATCTCAGGAATCGTTGTCTCGGTCACAACGGTGGTTTCCACCACTGTGGTTTCCGTCGAACTCGACGATCCTCCGCATGAAGCCAACGTCAGCAATGAACTTGAAACGAATAAACCGAATACCAGTGAGCGATTTTTCATGTTTAGATCTCTCTGAGCAGCGCAATTCTTTCTGCCAATGGGGGATGCGTATTAAAAAGTTTATGCCACATGCCAAGGCGACCCGTGTCATTCACTCCCGACATCGGTTGCTCAATCCACATATGAGCCGTAGCCATGCTGGCCGAATGGGTGACGGTGCTATCGGCTTGAAGTTTTTCAAGCGCGGAGATCAAACCTGGCGGATATCTCGTCATTTTGCATGCCGACACATCGGCCAAAGTTTCGCGCCTTCGGCTTACGGCAGCCTGCATTATCTTGGCCAGAATCGGTGCAAGTATCAGCAGTGCAATACCAATGAATGCAATTGGATTGGTGCTGTCACGACGATCATTCCCGCGACTCACTCGCCCGCCATTCCACCACATCATGCGAATGGTGATGTCGGTGATGAGGGCAATCGTTCCAACGAGCGTGACCGCCAGTGTGCTTACCAGAATGTCGTAATTCTTGATGTGTGAAAGTTCATGGGCAACAACTCCCTCCAGCTCAACACGATTCATCTTTTCAAGCAGCCCTGTGGTGACTGCAATTGCTGCATGCTTGGGATTTCGTCCAGTTGCAAATGCGTTCGGTGCCTCGTCACGAATCACGAACACTCGCGGTTTTGGCAGTCCACTTGCGATGCACAATCCCTCAACCAGATTATGCAAGCGACGAAACTCGACTGGGTCGGCTGGCACGGCGCGACTCACTGCCAACGCTACAGAGTCGGATTTCCAGTACGAGCCAAATGCAAACACGGCCGAGAACACCAACGCAATAATCGTTCCTGTAGCTCCGTTGCCGATAAGTACGCCAACAGCCATGCCCACCAACGCAGTGATAACAATAAAACCAGTGAGCAAGAAAAATGTGCGCCGCTTATTTGACGCGATGAGGTCATTCATGAAAAGTCGATCTACCAATCCAATTAAAACTTGACATGTGGAGTTACGCGTGCGGCATCTTCTGCTTCGAAGTATTCACGGCTTGCAAAATTAAATACTCGAGCGACAATTGAGCCTGGAACTTTTTGAATTGCAGTGTTGTACAACAAGACAGCATCTCCATAAAACTGGCGCGCATACGCGATCCGGCTTTCCGTATTTGAGAGCTCTTCTTGCAAAGAAACAAACCCTTGGTTGGCCTTGAGGTCCGGGTACGCCTCGGATAGTGCAAACAATTGGCGTAGAGCTCCGGTGACCGCAGTATCGGCCGCGGCTTGAGCATTCGGTGATGTCGATGCGCTCATTGCCGTATTCCGTGCCTGGATGACTGCGTCCAAAGTCGCCTTCTCATGGGACGCATACCCCTTGACGGTTTCGACCAAGTTGGGAATGAGGTCGAGGCGTCGTTTGAGTTGCACATCAATTTGTGACCATGCATTATCAACTTCATTACGGCGGCGAACGAGTGAGTTATAGATCGCAATAATCGAGACTGCCAACAACGCGATGACGACAAGAATTACAAGACTGTTCATGTCCCCCAGTCTACGCCACCACCAGAGCGGCCCGAGATCGTTTAACGAGAGCTCGGAGAACGACGAAGCACACGGTGTTCAAACATTGATAGCAGTTTGTTTGGTTGCACCGCGATTTCATCATTTTTTTCGGCAGCCAAAAGTCTTTCGTAAATCAGTACATACTCATTTGCGAGACGCTGCATTGAGAAATCTTCTGCGCGCTTGAGACCACCTGCCACCAAACGCTGAGACAAATTTGTGTCATTAACGATCCGAGTTATCGAATTTGCCAATTGCTCCTCGTCGCCAGGAGCAACAAGCAGTGCATTCAATTCGTGCGTTGCAACATTGCGATAGCCATCTATATCTGTTGTGACGAGCGGAGCTGCTGCCGCCATTGCCTCAAGCAGAACTATGCCAAAAGACTCCCCCCGAAGTGACGGCGCGCAAAAAACAGTGCAGCGTGAAAGTCGATCGAGTTTGTCCGTTTCTGTTATTCGTCCTAACCACAAAATACGCTTGTCACTTTCGTACAACCTGTGCATCTCATCGATACCAGGACCATCTGCCGCAATCCACAATGCAAAATTATGCGGCAAGTACTTCATTGCACCAAGCAAAACCTCTAATCCTTTTCTTGGCTCAAAACGTCCGCAGAAAAAAATCGTTGGTTGGGTCTCTCGCTCTGCACCTGGCTTCAAATAGCGAGAGGTTTCTATTCCGTTGAACAGCACCTGATACTCACCGTCGAGATACCTGGATGCAAGTTCCTTTGCTGCTTCAGACACCGCAACGCGCGCACTCAAGTGGTTGGCAGCCCAACGCGCAGTTTTATTCAGAACTCGATACGACGATGAATCGCCTGCTGCGTGAAATGTTCCCACCGTAGGAGCAAGCCGCAACAACAACGATGTGACCGTAGGACCCGGCACGATGGGTTCGTGCAGATGGATGACATCAAAGGCCTCGTCATTGAGGGCACGAATCGTGCGTAATGCCGCTGATGGGTCTGGTGCAAGCGGCGCTACCGATCCGTTGGCAGAAGTTGGAAGACTCTGACCCAACGGTGTTACAAACGGCTCAGGTGGCGGGCCATCACATGGTGCAAGCACGCGCACTTCGTGACCTATTCGGCGAAGCTCGCGCGCCAGGCCCATAACTTGGGCTTGCACACCACCTGGAATCGACACGCTGTAGGGACTCACCATTGCAACCCGCAACATGTTCACGCCATATACGGTAGACCGTCTAGAAGCAATTTAAGCGAAAACAAAACAAATCAATTCAAATCAAAGTCAGCATGAAAGCAGCGAGACCATGACGCAATTCCCTTCAAACCCGTATTCCAAGCCCGCAATTTCAATCGTCGCATCGCCCACCAAACGCAATGCAATTTTGGAGTTGGCACAAAAAGCCGAGCAACTCGGTTTTGAAGGTCTTGCATGCCCGAACCTCGGTGGAGCCATGGCCCTCTGCACGTCGCTCGCCCACGCCACAAATACAATTCATTTCTGGACATCGATCCAACCGATCTATTACAGCCACCCGGTGGAGACCGCGAATACCGCGGCCCACATTCACGAAATTTCTCGTGGGCGATTTGGTCTCGGCCTTGGAGTCAGTCACGCCGCTGTTGTGCAAAGACTCGGAGTAGAAACTGGAAAGCCACTGAGCGATACATCCAACTACGTTGCAGCAATGCGTGCAAACGAAAGATATTCGGGCCAACTACCACCGATTTATCTTGCGACCCTGCGCGACAAAATGCTTGCGCTCTCACACCAAATTTCCGAAGGTGCTATTTGGGCGAACGCCTCCTTGCGCGATATTGGACGCCAGGTTGCTTTACTCCCCACAGACCAACGCTCCACATTCTTTTTGTCAAACATGATCCCAACCATCATTAGTGACGATGTTGACGCAGCGTTGGCCCTGCATCGAAAGACATTGACTGGTTACGTGACGCTTCCCAACTATCGAAACTACTGGCGAACTGCTGGCTACGAAGATGAGATGGACGCAATAGAAAATGTGCTCACCACGACCCCGAAAGAATCAAGAGCCCAAGCATTAGAAGCCACGATGAGCGACTCATGGTTGCGAGACTGCACCATCTCTGGTTCGGCCACTCAAGTGCGGGAACAATTTGCGGAATGGGCCAACGCAGGCGTATTGCCAATCGCCGTGATGTCGTCCACCACTGGTGGTCAAGCAAAGGCAATCAGCGAACTTTTTGATGCGTTCGCCTAATTCAAGACATTCGAATTACGAAATTTGCGCGAGTAAGTCTTCTACAAGTTTTTGAATTTCGTCGCGAATCGGACGCACGGCATCTACGCCTTGACCAGCTGGGTCTTTGAGTGGCCAATCCACATACTTTTTACCGGGCAAAAATGGACATGCATCTCCGCATCCCATAGTCACGACAACATCGACGGCTTCCAACATCTCCATCGTCCACAATTGCGGTTGAGCAGATGCAATGTCGATTCCAACTTCGTTCATCACCGCAACCGCAGAGGGGTTAATTGAATTTGCTGGCTCCGAGCCCGCTGAATAGACCGTGACACGACCAGCGCCGAGATGACGCATAAACCCTGCCGCCATTTGCGAACGACCGGAGTTGTGTATGCACAAAAACAAGACACCCTTCATGAGCGCTGTTCACCAAATACAAATTTAATCATCGCCACCGCCAACATGGCGCCGATCAATTGCATCAACACAAACAGCGGCACAGATTCTGGAGCGATTCCGGCAAACGTGTTACTCAAGCTTCGTGCAACAGTTACTGCCGGGTTTGCCAACGAAGTTGACGAAGTAAAAAAATAAGCTCCTGTTATCCATGCGGCAACAGTAAATGGAACCAAATTTGCGCGCTGTGCACGAATGGTCCCGTAAATCACAACAAGGAGACCGACTGTTGCGACAACTTCCGAGAAAAGAATCCCAGAACCTGAACGAACTTTTTCTGAAATATTGATGGCGTCCAAATCAAACATCAGGTTCGCAATGACTGCGCCTATACACCCACCAACCGTCTGTGCAAGTGCATAAAGAGCGGTATCCCGAATTGTTGCTTCACCCGTGAAAATTCCGACAATTCCGACCACCGGATTAAAGGACGCCCCTGACACAGGAGCAAAAATCAAAATCAGCGCGACCAAAGCTCCACCGGTAGCGATGGCATTGCACAGCAACTGCAGAGCCACAATGTCGGTAAGCCGCTCGGCCATGATCCCCGAACCGATGACTGCGATTATCAGTAGACCCGTACCAATCGCTTCAGCCGACAATCTGCGCGATATTGCAATACTTTCGGCAGACATTTTTAGCAACACTTCTGATCGATGGTCGCATGAAATGTTGGTGCATCACTCAACACGGTGTAGTACTCCCAAGGCGCTCCGTCCGGACTTTGCATCCATACCTTGTCTTGCACTGCATAGCAGCATGTTGAATCCTTCTCCACAGACTCCACCAATCCAAGTTCCTCGAATCGTGCAATAGATTTCTCAACGAGTTCACTCGACTCAAGCTCTACCCCGAGATGATTGATGTGTTGATACTCGGCATGCTCATCTCGTGGCGTTTCGATCAACACCAACTTCAATGGTGGATCGACTATTGCGAAGTTTGCATAACCCTCACGAACTTTGGCAGGTGTTGCGTTGAACATTTTTGAGTAGAACTCAATGGCGTCATTCAAATTTGAAACATTGAGAGCTAATTGGACCCGTGACATATCGCCTCCGTATTGATTGTTGTACCGTCTACTCTATTTTCTGTTATATTGACACTTATCAATATAACACGCACCCCCATCTGCTGTTCGCCAGTCACTGAGGCGTCTCTCTCGACTCGCGATGCCGACAATTTGTCTCAGGGCTTTGCCGCTCTTGCAGACCCCACGCGACTCAAACTGTTTAGCCTCATTGCTGCATCTGAAGATGCGGAAACCTGCGCGTGCTCCCTCGTCAAGCCAACAGGTCGATCGCAACCAACCGTGAGTCACCACCTGAAAGTTTTACGCGAAGCCGGTCTGATCACCGGCACCAAGCGAGGAACATGGATTTGGTATCGAGTTAACCGCGATCGATTACAGGTGTTGCAAGACGTACTTGGTTAAGCGATTGTCGCTTCCTCGTAACCGGGATCACTCGGCCAGTTCGGCTGAAACAAGTGCCACTGCTCCGGCGCCTGGCGAATCAAACTTTCGATCTCGGTTGTTAGCAACTGGGTGATCCGTGCGACATCTTCACGCAATGAACCTTGTCGCTCGACAACTAGCGGAGGTCTAATAACCGACTTATGTCCGTTGGCTCCGGGAGTAAAAAACGTAGCCATCGGCAAGAGTTGCGCACCGGTTCGTAGCGCAAAAAAAGCTGGCCCCGCTGGCACCGTTGTGGTTTCACCAAAAAATTGCACCTGCACACCGGTGCGTTGACCATCTTTTGGAATATCGCGATCACACAGCAACGACACGACGTGATTATCTCGCAAAGCTTTACCAACAGCGATACCAGCATCATCGGTCAACGCAATGACATTGACTCCGTATCTTGAACGCAATTCAACAAACCATTCAAATAACGCAGTGTTTTCTAGACGCTCAACCACTGCGGTCAACTGATAGCCCTGATCGATCAACCAACGTCCAGACCATTCCCATCCGCCCATATGAGGCAACGCAAGAATTGTGCCATTGCCTTTGGCCGCAGAATCTTCGATGTAGTTAAATCCTTCAACGTGATGCCCATCTGCGATTTGCTTCCGAGACAATGAAGGCAGGCGAAATGTCTCCAAGTAATAACGCGTGTAACTCACAAACGCTTGTTGAGTTGCCTCCTGCAATTGCTTACCCGACAGGCTCGGATCAACCCTTTGCAAATGTCGCATCACCATAGATCTGTTTTGCTTCATTGCTTTTGCCAAAGAACTACCTACGCCACTAGCAGCCCCCAATAAAAATGAGGAAGGTGCGATACGAGCGACTAGTGATGCAACCTTGTAACTAGCTACAGAGATTTGATCTGCTGTGTTGTGATGCGCTTGCGGCATGCAGAATTACTGCAATCGACGGCGGCGCGCAAATCGTTCGCGATAATCATCACGACGCACACGTCGAGAAGCTCTACGCGAACGACGTACTTCTTGTTTTTGTGCAGTAACAGGGGCAACGGCTGCTTGTTTCCATACTTTTACAAAACGTTGCACCGCGGTCATCGTCGTGAGTATGAGCATCGCCCACATCACCCACCACAGCAACGAACCAAACAACAATCCAAAGCACAAAACTATGATGCGCTCTGCTCGTTCCATCAAACCACCCTTGGCATGAAGTCCTAGCGATTCGGCTTTAGCGCGTTGATACGAAATCAGCGATGAAACCGCCATTACAGCAAACGGCAAGACTGCGGCTGTCGCCCCACGAGTATCGGCCAAGTACCAGGCAACACCGCCAAGCAAGAATGAATCGCTCACTCTGTCAATGACCGAGTCAAAAAAGGCGCCACGTTGACTTGCCGAATTTGATGCCTTGGCAAGCGCACCATCAAACATGTCCGGCAGAGCCGACAAAATCACGAGCGCAAGTCCAAGGGGCAATGAGCCAAGCCCAATTGCAACTGATGCACCAATTGCAATCAACAGACCCAAGATAGTGATGTGATCTGGCGATAAACCTGTTCGCAGAAGCAACTTGCCCACAGGGCGCACCACACGTTCGATCTCTACACGAAACCGACCATCAAACATATTGGAGAGCCTACTTGTCGGGGTTGGCTTCAACTAAACATTCGACGATAGAGGCATCTATTGCGTCCACCAAGACCAATCCCCGCTGAGACGGGGGTTCTTCTGCGCTATAACAAAAAACTCGCCAAGTCGGTCGACTACGAAAACCCCGCCAAACCTGTTGGGCCGAGGAATGCCCCACTGCGAAACCCACCGCGCGACTCGCAAAGACGAGAGCTGTCTTTTCATCAACGGTCATTTTCCAAGATGAACTCAACACAAATAATCCGAACACGCTGAGCGCAATCGCCACGATAAGCATTCCTTCATTTACAAGACCACTATTTCCGAGTGACGAATCTGCCGATCGCGCAGCAAACCAGAGACCGAAGCATCCGATTGCCATACCGAGATAAATAAATCCTGGAATTCGACGTCGATGATTGTCGGGAAATTGGTACGGACCGACAAATGCTGAAATATCTAAATCATCTGGGAGTGCATCGCGTATTTCATTGTTTGACATTGTTTGCTTCCCTATTCGCTTGTCTTACTATTCGATTGACTTACGCTTTGAGTTTCTTCCACGCAGATCTCACGCGCTCAGCCGTGACATCCAATGCTTCTGGCAAAATTTTGGTGTTGGCAACCGCAACCATGAAATTAGTGTCACCACCCCACCTCGGAACAATGTGCACGTGTAAGTGCTGAGCAATACTTCCACCAGCCGAAGCACCCATATTGATGCCAACGTTAATGCCCTGCGGTTTGTATTCTGATTTCAATACTTGGACACCGAACGTGACTGTTGCCCAAATCTCATTGTGTTCCTCCGCAGTGAGACTTTCTAGTTCGGCCACCTCACGATAAGGCAAAACCAGCAAGTGCCCTGGCGAATAAGGAAATGCATTAAGAATCACAAACGAATGAACACCACGATGAACAATGTGAGACTCTTCATCTTTCATGTCCGATTGCAGAATCTCGGTAAAAACCGACTTACCAGAACCATTCTTCTTTGAGTCGCCCTGCACGTATTGCGCACGCCAACCATTCCATAGTCGCTCAAGGCTCATATCGATTACAAAACAATTCCAGATGCATCAGTGGTTGCATCAGCAGTTTCATCTTGTAACTGCTTCACAAAGTCTGCGAATTTCACATCGCGTATGACTTCACCACCACGAGGATTCACCCCGACAGTTTCGTGCGCTACATCGTCGTCGCCAACAACGAGTACGTACGGAATCCGCTCAAGTTTTGCGGAACGAATTCGCTTGCCTAATTGCTCATCGGCAACGCTTGTATCTACGCGGAAACCGGCTCGCAGAAGTTGAGCAACAAGTTTTGTTGCGTACGGCTCGTGGCCACTTGTCACTGGAAGCACCCGAACCTGTACTGGTGCAAGCCAAGTTGGAAATGCTCCGCCGTAATGCTCAAGCAATACACCAAAGAATCGCTCAACAGAACCGAACAACGCACGATGCAACATGATTGGCTGATGACGACCGTTGTCAGATCCGATGTACTCAAGCTTGAATCTCTCTGGAAGATTGAAGTCGCACTGAATTGTGCTCAACTGCCACTTGCGACCGATTGCATCGCGCACATCAATATCAATTTTGGGGCCATAGAACGCAGCGTCGCCTTCTTTGACCGAATAATCGACACCATGACGATGAAGTGCTTCGCGCAGTGCGGTGGTCGCTTTCTCCCAAATTTCGTCGCTACCAACCGACTTTTCTGGGTCGCGTGTTGAGAGTTTGAATTCAAAATCTTCAAAACCAAACTTACGCAACACCGAAATGACAAAGTCGAGCAACGAAGTAATCTCATCGGCCATCTGGTCTTCTGTGCAGAAGATATGACTGTCGTCTTGCGTGAAACCACGAATTCGCAATAGTCCGTGCAAAGTTCCTGCGCGCTCATAGCGATACACGGTGCCAAGCTCAAACAAACGCAATGGCAATTCTCGATAGCTGCGCTGACGATCTCGATAGATCAAACAGTGCATTGGACAGTTCATCGGCTTCGGGTAATACGTTCCGTTGTCCATCTCCATCGGCGGATACATGCCGTCTTTGTAGAAGTGCAAGTGACCTGAAGTTTCGAACAAGTCTGCGTTGGCAAGATGCGGCGTAAAGACAAACTGGTACCCGCCATTTTGATGGCGGTGACGGCTGTAGTCCTCCATCAGCTTGCGAACAATTCCGCCCTTTGGATGCCACACAGCAAGTCCGCCGCCAAGTTCAGAAGGAAATGACAACAAATCCATTTCAACAGCTAGTCGACGATGATCACGCTTTTCTGCTTCTGCCAATCGATTGATGTGCTCCTCGAGTGCAGCCTTTGACTCCCATGCTGTTCCATAGATCCGCTGCAACATCGGACCCTTCTCATTGCCCCGCCAATACGCGCCAGCAACTTTCATCAAAGCAAAATGTCCGAGCCTGCCGGTTGTTGGCACGTGAGGACCTCGACACAGGTCAACGAAAGAATCAGTGTTGCGATACACACTTACAACATCGCCCCCCTGCACTTCGGACACATCAGTACCGTCGGCAGATCCACTAGTAACTCGTGTAATGATTTCGCACTTGTAAGGCTGATCGGCAAACAATTCAAGAGCAGCCTTTGCCGACATCTCATCACGAGTAAACGACTGGTCTGCTTTGATGATTTCGCGCATCTTTTCCGTAATCGCAACAAGATCAGTGTCGCTGAAAGTTTTTCCACCCGGCAATTCGAAGTCGTAGTAAAAACCGTCTTCAATTGCAGGACCAATCGTGAATTTGGCGCCAACAAATAACTCCACAACAGCTTGGGCCATCACGTGAGCTGTGGAGTGCCGCAAGACATGTCGTCCTGCATCGGTCTCTGCCGTGATTATTGAAACCTTTGCACCCGCACTCAAAGCAACGTTGAGATCAGTTTCCACTCCATCAACAACTGCAGCAACTGCAGCCTTTGCCAATCGGGATCCGATGCCTTGAGCCAGATCGAGAGAACTCGAACCCGCAGGAAGGGACTTGCGAGTGCCGTCAGGAAGGCTGACTTCAATAGTTTCCAAAGCACTCATCGTGCCCATCAGTCTAGTTTCTCGACATTGCTCGAAACGTCACAATTATTCAGTATTCAGGAGCGTACGAGAGTAACCCCAAGTAAATTTGCGGCAGTTGAGACATCTACGCCGTTTTTCGCAGCAGCATCAATGAGCTTTACAGCGCGTGGTGTGTCGAGATCATCGTCAAGAGCCTCGCGCACCAAGCCAAGCAACTCACCACCATCCGATTTCGTTCCAGTGCTCCAGTTTGCGAGCCTGTCAACATTGCGAACAAACATCGCTTCATCCCATTCCCACTCAAATCGGTAATGGTGTTCGATCAATCCGAGTCTGATCACTCGCGGATCAAATCGTGTCCGCAACTTGTCTACGAAAACCAAGTTTCCACGACTCTTCGACATCTTGTGACCATCCATCGACACCATCGCGACATGCATCCAGTGCTTCACGAAGAGCTCTTCCGTCGCAGCTTCTGACTGGGCGCGCTCACATTCGTGATGCGGGAAAATCAAATCACTACCACCTCCATGCAGGTCGATCGTTGTTCCCAACTCGCGCAATGCAAGCGCCGAACACTCAATGTGCCAGCCAGGTCTGCCAGGTCCCCACATTGTTTCCCACGAAGGTTCATCCACTGCAGAGGGATGCCACAAAACGAAATCCAGTGGATGACGTTTATGCGGGTCTTCTACGTTGCCCCCACGTTCGCGAGCGAGTTCAATCATCGTTTCTTGTGAATAATGCGAAATCTTCCCAAAGGTTTTGGACTGTGTGACATCGAAGTAAACGGAACCACCCGATTGATAAGCAAAGCCTTTGTCGATCACCATGCCGATAAATCCTCGAATGTCAGATATTGCCGACGACGCACGCGGCGTTGAGTACATCGGCAACGCCCCAAGAGCTTCCATGTCGGCAGTGAAACGAGCCTCCTCGCCTGCCGCCAAGTCCAGATAATGCACACCCAATTCGCGTGCCTTGGCGAACAACGGGTCATCTACATCGGTGACGTTACGTACGCACTTCACTTCATGGCCAAGGTCGATCAATCGTCGAATCAAGATGTCGTAACTAATGAAAGTAAATGCGTGTCCTAAATGTGTTGCGTCATACGGCGTGATGCCACACGTGTACATCAATACTGTTGGCCCGGGTTCAAATGGAACCACCGACTGTTTGGCGGTGTCGTAGAGACGCATTATGAAATCTTCAGATTCCGCCCGCTAACGGGATCAACATCGGGCAAGCCAGTCATCCGTGGAGCAACACGCGTCTTGTACCGCACATTCATCTGCAACATCACGGCAGTAAAAGCTTCGAGTGCAAGCGCATTTGACAACCTTCCCGTGTTGAGCGGACGACAACCGGGGATTCTTTCAACAATGTCGCTCACTGTTTCGATTGCGTCTGGATGATCCGAACAAATCAACACGTCACTGTCAACATGATGATTCAGATTGCCGAGCTCTTTTGCGGGTAAGTGCTGCAATGCTGCAACAACTTTGCTCAGTGGAATTTCGGCTTGCACATGGGCTGCAATACTCCCACGAGGCGGGACGAGCGGTTGAAACTCTTTGCCGACCTTGACCAACGCATTTGCCATCGTGACAACGATTTTTCCGGCAAGTTGGGTTGCAAACTCGCCCACAATTGTGGCGGTGGAATCCCATGGTGTTGCGACAACGACTAGATCACAATTCACTGCATCGGCATTGTCGCCTCCAGTAATTGTCAGATTGTGGCTTGGCCACATCAGTTGCAACTCTTTGACCTTCTCGATTGATCGCGCTCTGTCTCGTGACCCAATCACAACGTCGTAGCCAGCCACATCTAGACGAAGTGCAAGTCCACTACCTGCAGGGCCGGTGCCACCAATTATTCCGATTTTCATCTAACGAGCCTGCCACAAAGACCCCCCAACAACTACCGTTGACGGCATGGGAATATTGGATGGCAAGAAGATAGTGGTCACAGGGGTACTCACCGATGCTTCGTTGGCCTTCGGAGTCGCACAGTTGGCTCAACGTGAAGGAGCCACCGTTCTTTTGACGGGTGCAGGTCGTGGTCTTTCCATCACTGAGCGAACCGCTCGCAAGCTCGACACACCCGCCGAAGTTATTGAGTTTGATGTGACAGTCGAGGAACACGTCGAGACGGCGCGCGCCGGAGCAGCGAAACACCTCGGAAGCGTTGATGGCGTACTTCATGCCATTGGGTTTGCTCCCGCAGTGTGCCTCGGCGATGACTTTATGGCCGCCCAATGGAACGATGTGGCAGTTGCGATGCAGATTTCTGCCTACTCTCTAAAAACACTTGCCGATGCTTTTGTGCCTCTGATGCCAACAGGCGGAAGTTTTGTTGGACTTGATTTCGACAACACCGTTGCATGGCCCGCGTACAACTGGATGGGCGTTGCCAAAGCTGCGCTCGAATCAACTAGCCGATACCTCGCAAAAGAACTAGGTGGAAAAAATATTCGTTGCAACCTCGTAGCCGCTGGGCCAATCAAAACGATGGCTGCAAAATCGATTCCAGGCTTTCAAGTATTCGAAGATGTATGGAGCGATCGCGCACCACTTGGATGGGACGTCAACGATTCGACCGCTGTAGCGCGCGCATGTGTCGCGCTGCTTTCCGATTGGTTTCCAGCCACCACCGCAGAAGTAATTCATGTGGACGGTGGCTACCACGCAATGGGCGCGTAAATGCCTGTAGTACGTCGGCGCTCCGACGCCTTGCCATTTTCTAGGCGCATTATTTCGTGCATTGTGATTGCTGCGACCGCATTTACTTTCGTAATCGCCTTCAACCCAACACAAACTTTTGCAGCAGCCACCAATGACCCGTTGATCGATCAACAATGGGGACTTGTCGCAATTGGAGCGCCGTCGGTTTGGAGCATCACTCGCGGCGCAGGCGTGACTGTTGCAGTGATTGATAGCGGCAGCGGACCGCATCCCGATCTTGATGTAAACATGGACGTCGGCCGCACAATCATCGACTTGAACGAGAGTGTGGGAATGCGCGATGTCAGTGTTGAAGGCCATGGCACACACGTCGCGGGAATCATCGCCGCAGTCGCCGACAACGGCATCGTTGGCGCGGGCGTTGCACCACAAGCTCGAATCCTGCCGATCAGGACGTTGGTCTCGGACGGTTCAGGCAGGGTCGACGATGTTTCAAAAGCAATTATTTTTGCTACAAACTCAGGCGCAAAGGTGATCAATCTGTCCCTTGGTCGCGAAACCGATTACCGCGATCCCACGAACGCAATTCAATATGCAGTCGATCGCAATGTGCTCGTGGTTGCAGCCGCGGGCAATGCTGGTGTAAGTGCTGCACCCAAATTTCCAGCAGCAAACGATCTCACACTGGCAGTAACTGCGGTTGACCGCAACAACGGCGTCACGTCGTTTGATCAACGCGGCGAGTACATCGATCTTGCCGCTCCAGGATCATCCATCCTTTCCACCGCCAGTAATGACTACAAATTTCTAAGCGGCACCAGCATGGCTGCTGCATTTGTTTCTGGTGCAGCAGCGTTACTGTTTGCCGCCCAACCTTCAATCACTGCAGCACAGGTGCGCGACGTTTTGCAACGCACTGCTACCGACATCGGCGCACTTGGACGCGACACAACATTCGGTTATGGCCTAGTCAACCTCGTCGCCGCATTTGCCGAGCTTGACGTATTGTTTCCAAAAATAATCACCGCATCACTGACCACAGAAGGTCGTGTCGGAGCACTCGCAGTAGGCACTTCATCAACTTCCGCAGCTACCGCCACCAGCCAGTGGTACCGATGCACCGCGCCAGGAGAAGCAACGACGAGCAAGCCTCTAGATTGCACCGCCATTGCAAATGCTGTTGCGGCGACGTATCAGTCCACCATCAAAGACCTGAGAAAGTTTCTTCGCTATTCAGTGACCGTAACAAGTGGTGTCAACAACTCAATCGTGAGCTCTATTTTTTCGGCAACAACGATTCCTGAGTCAGGAGCCTGGATCACAACTTCCACACTCTCCCCTAAGACAAAAATACCATTGAGCGAATTACTTCGTAGCCCCTCCAAAGGTATTCGAACATTCAAAATCATAAATGGTTCATGTAAGTTGCGTAACTCTGCGCTTGTTGCTCCAGCAAATCCCGGCGTTTGCACTCTCAAAGTTTCGATAGCAGCTAAAGCGCCATACCCAACATTGGGATTCACCTCAATCATCACGATTTCGTAACATGTCCAATCGCCTCAGCCACGAAATCAGCCCTTACCTTCGCCAACACCGCGACAATCCTGTCGATTGGTATCCGTGGGGAGAAGATGCATTTGCTCTCGCTCGCGCTAGCGGCAAGCCAATACTTCTTTCGGTTGGGTACTCGGCGTGTCACTGGTGCCACGTAATGGCCCACGATTGTTTCGAAGACATCGAAACCGCTTCTCTCATGAACAAGTTGTTTGTCAATATCAAAGTTGACCGCGAGGAACGACCGGATGTCGACGCCATTTATATGGACGCCGTCCAAGCCATGACTGGTCGCGGTGGCTGGCCAATGACCGTATTTCTTACACCTGAGGCAAAACCGTTTTACGGCGGCACATATTTTCCGAAGCCCACGTTTATTCAACTCATGAACGCGATTAATGATGCTTGGATAAACCGCCGAGACGACATCGAGAACAATGTTGCGGCACTGATGGAAAGCCTGGGGCGCACTAGCCGAATCACCAACCGAGCGAGCGACAGCGGCATTGCAGAACCTACGTTGATCGGCCCGCAGCATCTACATGCCGCAGTCGATCAGATGACTCAGTCGTTTGATGCCGACTGGGGTGGCTTTGGTTCTGCACCAAAATTTCCAAGCACCATGAATCTTGACTTGTTGCTCCGCGTCTATCTCGACGATCCAAACCCCGAACTTCTGCAGATACTTTCCACCTCGCTCGATGCGATGGCCTCTGGTGGAATGTACGACCACCTCGGTGGAGGGTTCGCTCGGTACAGCGTGGATGCTCAGTGGCTTGTGCCCCACTTCGAAAAAATGCTGTATGACCAGGCGTTGCTCGCTCGCGTCTATCTGCACGCGGGCATTGCACTCAATGAGCCAAGGTGGTTACAGATAGCCACCGAAACAATTGACTACGTGCTGCGCGATCTCTGCCATCCAGATGGCGGTTTTTTCTGTGCACAAGATGCAGATTCCGAGGACGAACAAGGGCACAGTGTCGAAGGACATTTTTATGTGTGGTCAAAACAGCAAGTCATAGACGCACTCCCACAAGATCTGCACGAAGTTGCACTCGAGTGGTATGAAGTATCCGATATGGGCAATTTTGAGGGCACAAACATCCTGAGCAGACTGCATCATCGCGGAAATCTTTCAAGAAGCCCCCAAGTTGAGCGTGCTCGACAATTGCTACTTGAATCCCGCAATACGCGACCAAAGCCAGGACTAGACGACAAGATTCTCACCGAATGGAATGGGATGATGCTTGCAACCCTCGCCGAAGGTGCAGCCCTACTGCAACGACCAGACTGGCTCGCTGCTGCAGTTAAAAACGGAGAATTCCTCATCAGCCAACTGTGCAGAGAGAGTTCGACGACGATCAAACGCAGTTGGCATCAAGACGGAAATCCGCAAGCGCAACATGCAGCACTTGGCGCCGATCTCGCACAACTTGTCGATGGCTTCACAAGACTCGCTGAGGCAACTGGACAATCTGTCTGGATCACCCACGCTAGGAAAATCGCCGACAAGCTGTTAACCGATTACTGGGATACCGAGAATGGCGGCGTGTTCACCACACCACATGATGGTGAACAACTCATTGTTCGACAAAAAGATGTGATGGACAACGCAACTCCATCAGCCAACTCAACAGCAGCGTTTGCGCTTTACCGACTTGCAGGACTTACTGGCGAGGAACGATTCACACTTCACGCCGACCAAATTTCACAACTACTCGCAAACATTGCGTTGAGTGCACCAACTGCGTTTGGCAATCTGCTCAGCGCTGCATACCTACGACACCGCGGTGTCGTAGAGATCGCGATTACCGGCAATCGCCCTGACCTAGTGAAGCAATTACACAGTCAATGGCTACCCACCGTGGTGAGTGCTTGGGGTGAGCGTTATGACTCGCCCATTTGGCTGGACCGCAAAGAAGATCTTGCTTACGTTTGTCGCCAGTACACGTGCATGGCTCCAGCTAATGACGCAAAAACTTTTGACGAAGCACTTCGTATCGCACTGCAAACAAATACTTTCTGATCTACTTTCTGATCTACCAACTATTTAGATGAATAATCTGCTCGGCACTGCGTCGAGCCCGACTTGCGCTCAATCCTTTTTCTGTTTTTGGATCCCCAACCTCCGCATCGCGTTCATCAGGCCAACCGAGTGCAATTGCGCCGATCAATTGCAGAGATTCCGGAACACACAGCCTTGTTCGTAACTGTTGCTCACCATGAAACACTCCAAAAAATAGAGCGCCCAATCCTGCGTCCTCTGCAGCAAGCAGCATCGTCATCGCTGCGAACGATGCATCAACAGTCCAATACGGAGTCGACCACGCCTCCGTACTTACACCTAATCCAGTGTGAGCCTTGTCGTGCTCGGAGTATCGCTCCACATATGACACAGGATCAGCAAACACCAATGCAATTACTGGTGCGTCCAATAACTGCTTCCAGCGAAAACTCTCTCGCTTGTCCATCGCAAGTGTGTCATCCCAAAATTTCGAAGTATCACTTGCAGTGATGATGAGGGCATGCCAACCCTGGGTCTTGCCTGCCGACGGTGCACGCGACGCAAGATCTACGATTTGAGCAATAAGTGTTGGATCAACTGGCTGAGTTGCAAACGCGCGCGTCATGCGCCGACCGCGTACTACGTCGGCGAACTCCAAAATAAACCTCTTAGTGTTTGCCGAGTTTGGCCAGAGACTCAGCCATTGTCCAACCGTGCACAATCACCACGCCACTCTTGGCCTTAGCGGCAGTAGCAAATTGCGCAGCAACATCGGCGTCAATCTTTTCTGGCTTCAGTGTTTCGTGATCAAGAAAACCACTTTGTGCATTGACCTTGACAGTGAAGCTCTGGTCGTCATACGAAGACTCAACTCCGAAGCGTCGCGCCAAGCGCTTGCCCCATGCACGCTCTTCGCCAACTGCGCGATGGCTTGGTCGAGGGATCAATTCAGTCAATGACTTAAATGCTTCGAGACCGGCTGCCGAAGCAAACCGCGAACCGACAACGACATCTTCATCCGGGAATGCCATGAGAGCTCGGTGATACGCCTCGCCCATCAAACCCTTCAAAATCATGTCGCGCTTGGAAGTCTTTTTGATACTCATCATTCCGAGCAACACACATGGCGTGCCACCAATGCGCTCGAGCGTCGAGAATGTAAAACCATGGATTTTGCCGTCTATACGGGCACTAGTGAACAGCACCCATTCGTCTTTGGCCTTGGATACTGGGCCGATTCCGAAGGCCCCGCCCATCGCTGCCAACTCATCAAGTTCGGCATCGGTCAGAGACCCACAATCACGCGTCTCAACCACAAGTGACATACCTACAGTCTGCCAGCAAAACTTCGGTTTCGGCAGGGGCTTCTATGCAATCGTTGCGGCATCCCCGAACGACGCTCGTAATTGACCCATGACTCGATCTAGGTTGACCGTATATTCGGCTCCAAGGCTCACTGCTTTGTCCTCAGAGAGATGAAGAAAGACTGGAGAATCTCCAGGATGCTCTTTCAGCACCGCTTGTAAATCAGAAATCAAAGTTTCAGTGATTGCTTGAGCGCTAAATCGAAGATGCAGCGAATCCTGTGATGAACGTAAGCCTTCGAGAACAATAATTTCGGTGGCCATAAAGCCCACCTTTGTCTCATCTCGAGCGTCCATTCTGCCCCGCACCGAGATCAGCATGTCATCTGCGAGTTGATGCCCATACTTCTCGAGAGTCTTTGGAAACACAGTTACTTCAATTGCCCCTTGCAAGTCTTCCAACATAAATGTTGCCATTTGGTCGCCACGCTTTGTGTAGCGCCTATTCACTTGATTCACGATGCCACCAATAGTCATAAATACACCATCAGCCGACTCAAGTGCCTCGGGAATCGAGCAATCCACTCGACGGCGAAGAGCACCTTCAATGCCCATCAACGGGTGATCCGAAACGTATAGCCCAAGCATTTCTTTTTCGAATTTTAATTGCTCGGCTTTTTCAAAATGCAGATCCGGAATCAACTGACGCTCACTAAACCCGCCTTCCGTTTCTTCCATCTCACCAAAGAGGCTCATGACACCCTGATCTCGTTCTTCACGACGTTTCAGGGTTGTATCGATAATCGGCATGAACGACGCAAGCAGCCCCTTGCGTGGATGGCCGAGTTTGTCAAATGCTCCAGCTTTAATCAGTGATTCGATTGCTCTCTTGTTCAGAACATCAGTTGGTACACGTTCTGCAAAATCATAAAAAGATTCGAATGGTCCGTATGTATTGCGATGCTCCACAATTTTTGTACTCAACCCCTCGCCCACGTTGCGGATGGCAGAGAGACCGAACGTGATCTTGCGAACCTCGCCATCGAGCACCGGTTCAAAATTGACACCAGAAAGATTGATGTCCGGAGTGAGTACGACGATGTTGTTCATGCGTGCATCGGAAAGATACACAGCCGCCTTGTCGTAATTAGTTTTAACGCTGGTGAGCAGGCACGCGAGATACTCAACTGGAAAATGTGTCTTCAAATATGCGGTTTGATACGAAATTAATCCGTAGCCATATGCGTGACTCTTCGCAAACGCATAATCGGCGAACTTTTCGATCATGTTGAAAATGGTTGTTCCCAACTCTTTTCCGTAACCCAACTTGACACAACCAGATTCAATTCCTGCTCGTTGTTCTGCCATTGCAACTTTGTCTTTTTTGCCGCAAGCTTTTCGTAACGTGTCTGCTTCGGCCAGCGTGTATCCAGCAAATTTCTGAGCAACGCGCATCACGCTCTCTTGATAGATCATGAGTCCGTAGGTATCACCCAGCAGTTCAGCAGCATCCGGATGGAAATACTCGTTCTTTTTACGATTGTTCTTGTAGTCGGCGAAATCGTTGTGCATGTTCTCGCCCATTGGGCCAGGACGATACAAAGCAAGAACTGCAGAGAGGTGTTCAAACGTCTCTGGCATCAATGACCGCAGCAGCGCACGCATTGGGGTGCTCTCCAGCTGGAAAACTCCGATGGTGTCTCCACGCGTCAGCAACTCAAAGGTTGCCTTGTCGTCGATGGGTAATTTGTCAACATCAAACTCGCTATCGCGGAATTGACGAATCATGGCGTTTGCATCGCTCAACACGTCGAGGTTGCGAAGCCCCAAAATATCCATCTTGAGTAGTCCAAGTGCCTCAACACCATGCATTTCGAACTGAGTCACAACTGGAGCGTCTTCTGGATTCTGACCCTGTTCGGTTTTGCGTTGGATCGGCAAATACTCCGTCAATTTTTCTTTAGTGATCACTACCGCAGCAGCGTGAATGCCAACATTGCGTTTGAGACCTTCGAGTCCACGAGCAACATCAACTACTTCCTTCACTTCGCTATCGGATTCGTACAAAGCTCGCAACTCTGCAGCAGCTCGATATCCGTCTTTGTGATCCCCCTTCGGATCGGGCTCTAAACAAAACTTGAGTGGAGTGTCACGGCCCATGACCACGGGTGGCATCAACTTGGCAATCTTGTCACCAACGACATACGGCTTGCCTAGAACTCGTGCAGCATCTCGCACTGCGTTACGGGCTTTGATGGTGCCAAACGTGATGATTTGCGCAACGTGATCGCGGCCATATTTGTCAGATGCATATCGGATCATCTGATCTCGGTAACGCGAGTCAAAGTCCATATCGATATCGGGCATGGTTACACGACTTGGATTCAAAAATCTTTCAAACAGTAGGTCGTACTTAATTGGGTCTAGATCAGTAATACGGAGGCAATAAGCAACCGCGCAACCAGCGGCCGAACCACGACCAGGACCAACGCGTATCGAATGATCGCGGGCGTAACGGATCATGTCCCACACGATTAAGAAGTATGAACTGAAGCCCATCTGCTCAATGGTCTGCAATTCAAAGT
>JBIIWI010000060.1:0-7909 GCA_044339005.1 Ilumatobacteraceae bacterium | reverse complement strand
ACAAATGTTCGCTGGACATTTTCAATTTCTTTTCTACGACGCCCCAAGACGCTCGCGCAGTACAGCAGCACTGCAACTTTTAAAATCTCTGAAGGCTGAAACCTCGCAGGACCAATTTCTGCCCAGGCACGCGCGCCGTTGATAGTCACTCCAATTGGCGAAAACGGTAGAACCATCAAACCGAACCCAACACCCAGCACGTACTTCACCCACTTATGCCAGATGTGATACGGCATTCGGTAGGTAACAAGGAGCGCAAAGAAACCACACACCGACCAGGCCAGTTGTTTGCGAAACATATACCAAGCAGATCCACCATTGTTGATTGAAACGATCGACGAAGACGACAAAACCATTATCAGACCAAACACCACAAGCACCGTGATAACGCCAACAATGCCGTAATAGACCTTGCTCGGCACATCGGTCGCAAGTCTGCCCGCCTGCGCTTTACCACTCTTGTTTAAAACAGCACGACGCCTCTCGGCCGGAGTGAGTTGACTGTCTGCTGAAATCGTTGCCATAAGTGCCCTGTCTACTTGTCTCGTCTATCTGTCTTGTCTAGTTGCCTTGTTGCCGGTTTAACTTCGCTTCATTGCGCACACATTGCATGAAATCTTCGCCACGTTCCATGTAATTGTTATACCAGTCGTAGCTCGTGCACGCGGGTGATAGCAGCACGACATCTCCACTCACCGCAAGCGTGCGAGCAAGTTGAACAGCTTCTTGCATTGATCCCCCACGCACCACACGACACACTCCGTCGAATGCTTTCTCAATCTCAGGCGCATCATCACCTATCGCCACAACGGCTTTCATACGCTTTGGTTGATCCGCCAACTCGGACAAATCAAGTCCCTTATTGCGTCCACCTGCAATCAACACAATATTTTGCAATGAGTTAATAGCGACCGCAGATGCGTGAGGACTTGTTGCCTTCGAGTCGTTAAACCACTTCACTCCATCGATGGTTTCCACATACTCGATTCGATGCGGAGCATTATCAAACTCTGCAAGTGCCTTCGCAACATGACTTGGCTCAACCAAACCACTCTCAATCGAGATTGCTGCAGCGGCGAGAGCGTTAGTGATGTCATGTGGCATCGCACGCTTCATATCCGAAATGTTCATGATGGCGCCGTGCGGGGAATTCAGTCGTCCGTCTTGCGCGTGATAGTCACCCTGCACCGACCCAAACGTGACCGTGCGCGCAGTGCTCTGTTGCGCAATCTGCAATATTCGCGCATCATCAGCAGGTGCAACTGCCACATCTCCAGCTCTCGTGTGTGCCCACAATTGGGCTTTTGCCAGTGAATAACTCTCCATGCTGGTGTGCCAATCCAGGTGATCTGGCGCAATATTGAGCCAAACCGAAGCGCGAGTTCGAAAGTGCTGACAGTTTGCGAGTCGAAAGCTAGAGCATTCAACCGCAAAAACTTGAGTATCGGTATCGAGGGCTGCAATCAGTGGCGTATCGGTATTCCCCACCGCCATACTTTTGTGTCCCGCTGCATGCAACATTGCAGCCGTCATCAAGGTTGTTGTTGTTTTGCCATCGGTACCCGTTATGCCGAGCATTGGACGCGGCCCACCATTGCGCTGCTCCTCAAAGTTGTAAGCCAACTCGAGCTCAGAAGCGATTGTCAGACCCATCTGTCTGGCAGCAGAGATCACATGATGGGTTTCTGAAATTCCGGGTGCTGGTGCAAGACGATTGATGCGCTGCAAAATGTTTACAGCCAACTTCTCGTCTGACATATCTACAAATTCGCAATTCAACGCGCGCGCAAAGTCACCGTGTTCCTTCGTAACTTCGTCGTCAGCAAGAATTATGCTTTCTCCCCGCTTATGCAAAGCGCTCGCGACTGCCATTCCTGCTACACCAAGACCAAACACCAACGTTGTTTGCTCAACGCTCAACGCAAACCAGCCTGACGCGTGAAATCTGCAATAAAGAGTGCAACGGCGGTTGCTACGCAAATACCGGAAATAATCCAGAAACGAATAATCACCGTTGTTTCGGGCCAGCCGCTCAATTCAAAGTGATGATGGATCGGCGACATCTTTAGAAGTCGACGCTTACGGCCCGACGCCTTGAATACGCCCATTTGGACTGCTACCGAACCAGCCTCAAAAACATTGATTCCACACACGATTGGCAAGAGCAAATGTGTATTTGTTGTGACAGCGAGCATGCCAAGAGCTGCGCCTAGACCGAGCGCCCCCACGTCCCCCATAAAGATTCGTGCAGGAGCAGCGTTCCACCACAAGAAGCCTGCACACGCCCCAGCGAGAGATGCAGAGAGCACCGCCAGATCGAGCGGATTCACAATGTCATATATACGTGGGTTACGAAACGCCCAATATGCAATCACCGTAAACGCCAAGAATCCAAACAGCGCCGAACCTGCGGCAAGGCCGTCCAAACCATCAGTCACGTTTACAGCGTTAGTAGTGCTCCACACCATGAAGGCAGTCCAGACAATAAAAATTGGTCCAGAGATGTCCCATCCCGGACTTGTCGCTCGCGTAAACGAAATTGTTTCGACAACGCCAGTCGTACTGGACAATAGCCATAGCAACAACAACGTGATGCCGAAAGTGATCCAACCCTTCTTCTTCCAAAAAATCCCACGATTGTGCTGGCGGCGAACTTTCAAGTAGTCGTCAAAAAAACCGATGACTCCGAGAACTAAAACCGTAAGCCAAATAATTGCGGCCTGGTCAGAAAATGGAAGACCTGCACGCACGTGTGCGACAGTCCACCCAATCGCACCAGAAAACAAAATCGCGATCCCACCCATTGTCGGGGTTCCCTGCTTGCCCATCTGATGCACTGGTCCGTGATCTTCTGCACCAAGTATCGGTTGGCCTTTACCTAGTCGTGCAAAAACAACCATCAGCACACGTGTACCGATAAGTGACAAAATCATGCCGATCGAACCTGCAATAAAAATTGGGATCATGAGAGTGCACCTATCAATTCATTAGCAATTTGAGCATCATTGAATGGCAGAACTTGATTGCCAATTGTTTGAGTTAACTCATGACCCTTGCCAGCGATGATCACGACATCACCTTTTCTGGCTGTCATTAGGGCCAATTCTATTGCAGATCGACGATCCAACTCGACACTTACCGCCGACCTACGATCAGCATCATCTATGCCAGAAATTATTTGATGTGCAATATCCATCGGTTCTTCCGATCGAGGATTATCCGATGTCACGATCACACAATCTGCTTGTTCCGCTGCAATTGCGCCCATCTGCGGACGTTTAGCTTTATCCCGATCACCACCGCAACCGAACACCAAGATAATTTTTCCCCCTGGTGCGATTATTTCTCGAGTTGTGTCTAGAACGCGTTCTAGTGCGTCCGGCGTATGTGCGTAATCAATGATCACATCAAACGGTGCGTCATTCGATATCGATTGAAACCTGCCAGCAACCGTTCCCGCAGCAGATAATCCAGAAACGATGTCAACGACGTCAACCCCAAGACCGGCAGCCACAGTGGCAGCAGCAAGGGAGTTTGACACATTAAATTTCCCCCCGACCGGAACATCCAACTTCTTCTTCCGCCAGATATACGAATGGCTACTTGCGGTTACTTCAAGTTCTTTGACATCGTCCAGCCCAAAGCTCACCGTATTGATTTCGGTTGCATCCAAAAGCAATTGCCCGTGCACATCGTCACGATTGACAAAACCAAGACCCGAATACTGCGCATCGAACAAACTGGCTTTTGCCGCAAAATATTGTTCCTGGGTTTTATGGAAATCTAAGTGCTCTGGTGAAAGATTGAGAAAAACCACGGCATCAAATCGTGTTCCAACAATTCGTTGCAACACAAGCGCGTGTGATGTCACTTCCATCACTACTGCCTGAACTCCTGCATTCGCTGCCTGCCATAAACTTCGCTGCAAGTCACAAGACTCCGGGGTTGTTCTCACTCCAGACAACGTTCCAAATACTTCGGTATTCAAACCTTGCTGGCGAAAGATTGCACCCAATAAATGCGCTGTAGTTGTCTTGCCATTCGTGCCGGTAATTCCAACAACACGCATCTTTTGACTTGGATGATCGTAGAACGCGCTTGAGATCTCGCCCATTGCGCGACGAGTGTCAGTTACAACAATTTGTGCGCAATCAACTGGAAGTTCGCGCTCAACCAACAGCGCAGATGCCCCCGCGTTTAAAGCCTCCTGAGCAAAATCATGACCATCCACAAGTTCGCCAACCACGCAGCAAAACAGCGAATCGCGACTCACCTGGGTCGAATCGTTGGTGATGTCACAAATTGTCGCATCAAGCGAACCCACCGAGGTGTACATCACACCTGGCAAGTGCCCGGCGTATGTTTTTTCGAGCAGTTTGTCCAGCGCTACTGCCGCGACCGTATTCGTCGTCGCCTTCATGATTAGTGCGATGCTCCTAATTCAGCAGGGCGCTCCTTTGGACAACCCATATCTGTCGCCGCAGGTCGAATATCAAGTTCATTGATCAGCACCTGAGCAATGTTTGCAAATACTGGCGCTGCAGCAGTACCGCCAAAACGGTCACGCGACGCTGGGTCCGGTTCGTCGATTGAAACCAACACTGTGAAGCGTGGGTTTTCTGCAGGCAAGAATCCAACAAACGAAGCGAAATACGCACGCGAGCCATCATCTTTGATGTAGGTGCCGTTGTCTTGGCGCTTGTAACCAGTGCCCGTCTTACCAGCAACAGTCATACCTGGCACTCGTGCGAGCGACGCAGTTCCAAAGCACACGACATCGCTCATCAAAGCCCTCATTGTCGCTGCCACTTCCGGCTTGATCACACTGTGAGTAGCTGATGGTTCGCTTGGTTGATTGATACCTTCCAAGTCGATCACCGAGTTGACAAGTCGTGGTGCAACATAAACACCGTTGTTGGCAACCACATTGACACCTGCAATAAGTTGCAATGCACTTGCCGAGTACCCATAGCCGTACGCAGTCGTGATTTTTTCTGTACCACGTAATTCATTAAACGACTTCAGCAGACCCTTGCTCTCACCCGGGTAATCAATGTCGGTCTTGGTTCCAAATCCATACTCTTCAAAGTATTTGTGCAATGTCTCTGCCGGAATCGTCTGTGCGATTTGCACTGTTCCCAGGTTTGACGAGTCAACAATGATTTTCCGAACGGTCATTGCTTCAAGTTCGTGCGGGTATGCGTCAGTGACTGAGTGCGCCCATTTCGTTCCTTCGTTGAATACCTGCTTACCAGGAACTTGAAACACTGAATTCGTCTCTACTGTTCCTTCATTAAGCGCAGCAGAAATACTGAAAACTTTTGCCACTGATCCGGGTTCGTATGCATCTACGGCAGCAAAGTTGCCAGAGTCTGCGGTGTATGTACCATCTGCATTTTTGCGAATAGTTGACATCGCGTAAATCTCGCCAGTTGTTGAATCCATCACAATGGCAGCGCCACCTCTGGCGTTTAGTCGGGTGATCTGCTGAGTAACTATTGCATCAACTTGAAACTGAATATTGCGATCAATCGTCGTCACAAGATCTTGACCCGGCACTGCAGACTGACTCGAGTCATCACCAGTAGGTATTGATTGACCCTTACTATTTACTTCACGCACAATTCGGCCGTCAGTTCCTGCAAGCAGCACATTGAATTGCTCTTCGAGACCTGAAATACCTACACCATCTATGTCGGTTCTGCCAACAAGTGCCCGCAGTCCGTCGGAAGTCAAAGTTCGACTTTGTTCTGCGTACGAAGAGATTCCTGGAAGACCAAGCGCTATCAGAGCATCAGAAACTTCAGTTGTGGCCTGACGAGCGATGAAGAGAAAACTTGATCCAGTGTTTTGGAGTTTGCTTGCAAGCACTAACTCTTCTTCAGGCAACATTCCAAGTACTCCGGCGATCGCACGTGCAGTTGCAACTGGGTCCACGATCATCCGTGGATCAGCAAAGACCGTGCGTGTCGGTACCGGCAATGCCAGTTCTAAACCATTGCGGTCAAGAATTGAGCCACGTTCAGCGCGTGCTGTAGAAATTCGAGTTCGCTGACTCACACTTGCATCACGATATGAACTAGCTCCGATTGTCTGTAGATACGTAACTCGCACAAGCATCGTCATCAACATCAAAGAAACCACTACATACATCGCAACAAGTCGAAACCGAATCTTGCCACCCTGCAAGTTGGTGTAAAAGTCTGTGACTGAAGAGCGAGCACGATCGCGTACGATTTCAGCAGCGTTTTGACGACGCCGCTCTTGCTGTCGTGATTTTTGTTGTGGCTTTTGTCGCGAGCTTTGTCGTGGCTGTACGCGAGAAATAGGCACTCGCCCGCCACGACCTCCAGCTACAACGCTCACGGTGTTACCTGCTTTTGTTGCAATGCGGCAAGAGGAGCGAGCGGATTAAAGCTCGACATCGCAGATGGTTCGGCGATCTTTGGGTCCATCAAGCCGGTTGCGATGACTACTTGCGCGACGACATCTTGAGGTACCTCAACAAATCGCGAACCGAGACCTTGCGACATACCCTGCAAACCAGCCTGTGTGCGCAAATATTCTGGTGCAAGCAAACCTGCGCGCTCCTGGCGGAGCTGATCCTGATACAACTTTGCCAATCGCAATTCGCTTGAGACATGGTCCAATTTCAATTGCTGTTCGGCAATGACAGCCTGAAAACCGATAGCAATACTCATCAAGAGAAACAGACCAACAGCGCCTGCGGCAAACAGGCGAATTGTCCGACGAGTTGCCTGAGGAACGAGAGCGAGATGGCGCTCAGGGGGTGTCGACTGCTCTTGACGTCGACCAGGTAGCGGCCTCCGTTCAACTGCAATCGCTAGCGCCATCTCAACTACTCACTTTCTCGATGACCCGCAATCGTGCCGAAGCAGCTCGCGGGTTAATTTCGATCTCATTTGCACTCGGACGCTCACTCACTCGCACTTTGCGAACCAGTTTGTGTAGTGGCGACGCGTGGTGGTGATACGGAGATGCAACTATCTGAACCTTCGGGTTTGCCTCTGCATCCTTAAACGCTTGCTTGACGATGCGATCTTCTCCGGAGTGATACGACAAAACCGCGATTCGCCCGCCAGGACTTGTTGCACGAATTGCTTCATTAAGAGCGTGCGGCAAGATTTCGAGTTCCTTATTGACTTCAATTCGAATTGCTTGAAAGCTGCGCTTTGCAGGGTGACCGCCGGTTCGTCGTGCTGGAGCTGGTATGGCCTCTGCAATAATCTCGGCCAATTGCACCGTGTCAGTAATTGGTCTCGCGGCAATGATTGCCTTGCTGATGCGATACGCAAAGCGCTCGTCTGCATTATTTCTTAGAACATGCGTCAGTTGTTCTAGGTCATATGAGTTCACAACGTCCGAAGCCTTAAGTTCCTGCGTGGTATCCATACGCATGTCAAGTGGACCTGCGTTGCGATACGAAAAACCGCGATCCACCATGTCAAGTTGTGGCGACGATACGCCAAGATCAAATAATGCTCCAGAAATTTCGGTGATGCTGTTGCGCTTCAGCATCGAGGCAATCTCGTCAAAGCGTCCCTGCTCGATCAAAAGGCGATCGCCAACTTCGGCGTTTTCGCTGGCAAGTTTGCGTCCGTGCGCAATCGCAATTGGATCTTGATCAATGCCAAGCACACGCATCCATGGATATGCACTCAACAAACGAACCGTATGTCCCGCACCACCCAACGTTGCATCGACAACAACACCGTGCGGTACAGGCGCAAACACTTCTACGATCTCTGCAGCCATAACTGGCTCGTGACTAAACGAATGAGACATAAATATTTGTTCACGATCGCAATAATTTTGCGTAGCTTCAGGACACCTGTGCTTCGCTCTTCAGCAGTCCCCCGGCTCGCGGTGCCGCCGGGATGTCTCCCCG
>JBIIWI010000059.1:0-8210 GCA_044339005.1 Ilumatobacteraceae bacterium | reverse complement strand
ATTGCTGCTGTCACGCCTACAATGATCAGATAATGAGCGACGCATATCGCATAGCACCACAGTTTGGCAACACACTTCCACGACTGAGCGATCCACTCCTTGTCGTGATGTTTAGTGGCTGGATCGATACCAGTGTTGCTGCAGGCAATGCAATGGAAGCGCTTATCGCGGAAACCGGTGCAACAGACTTACTCGAATTTGATACCGACTTATTTGTTGACTACCGCGCACGACGACCAACCATGGAACTCCGTGAGGGTGTAAATACCAAACTTGATTGGTCTGCTCCACGCCTCATGATCGGCCACGATGTCAATCATCGCGATGTTCTGCTCTTGACAGGCCCAGAGCCAGACTCACGTTGGAAGCAATTTGCCAATGAAGTAGCCACCCTGTCGACCACGCTCGGAGTTCGGCGCATGCTGGGTTTAGGCGCATACCCAGTTGCAACCCCACACACCCGCGCGGTTCAGATCTCGTGCACTTCACCCAACGCACCATTGATCCAAACGCTTCCGTATTTAAAGAGTTCGCTCGATGTTCCCGCTGGCATGGAAGCCGCTCTCGAACATGCCCTTCACGATCAAAACATTGATGCATTGGGATTGTGGGCTCAAGTACCGCACTATGTGGCATCAATGGCTTACCCGCCTGCTTCGGCAGCGCTACTCGGCGCGGTATGCGACGTAGGTGGTCTCACGCTCGACATCAGTGGCATCCTTCAACAATCAGTAGTGCAGCGCGAGCGCCTCGACCAACTCGTGCGCACCAACCCAGAGCATGCGGCGATGCTCACACAGCTCGAGATTGCATTTGATGCAGAGCACAGTGGCAATGGAACATTGACCACAGGTTTTGGTGGCGTGCCACTTCCAAGTGGTGACGAACTTGCTGCCGAACTCGAAAAGTTTTTGCGCGAAAACCGCACAGACTCATGAAGCTCGACGGGGGCATTTCAAGCTCGCTACATAACTCGGCAACAAGCGCTCAAGACCTCGAGCGTGCGGGTTACACAGGTGGCTGGACTGCAGAAACATCGCACGATCCATTCCTGCCACTGTTGCTTGCAGCCGAGCACACGAGCACGCTCGAGATTGGCACAAGCATCGCAGTTGCATTTGCCCGAAACCCGATGACGCTTGCCAATACGGCGTGGGACTTACAAGCTTTTTCTAAAGGTCGATTCATTCTTGGTTTGGGCAGTCAAATAAAGCCACACATCACCAAACGTTTCAGCATGGAATGGAGCCACCCTGCTCCACGAATGCGCGAGATGATTTTGGCCATACGTGCAATTTGGGATACATGGCTCACCGGCGCACCGCTCGAGTTTCGCGGCGAGTTTTATCAGCACACACTGATGACTCCTTTTTTCACACCGGATAAAAAAGATCTTGGTGATTTTGGTGTCCCAAAAATATTCCTTGCAGGTGTCGGCGAAATGATGACCGAAGTTGCTGGCGAAGTGTGCGATGGTTTTATCTGTCACGGTTTTACAACCGAAAAGTACTTGCGCGAAGTCACACTCCCCGCACTGAAACGCGGTCGTGCAAAGGCTGGCAAGACCATGGATGGCTTCGAGATCGTCGGACCAAGTTTCGTCGTTACTGGCAACAATGCCGAGGAGATGCACAACGCAGCAGAAGGCACACGACAGCAGATTGCTTTCTACGGCTCAACTCCCGCGTACTCTGGCGTACTTGAACTGCACGGTTGGGACGACCTGCAACCCCAGCTCAACGCGTTATCGAAGCAAGGCAAGTGGGTTGAAATGGGCGCACTCGTTACCGACGAGATTCTCAACACATTTGCTGTTGTTGGTCAGCCCGAAACCATTGCGCCAGAACTCAGCAAGCGTTACGGAGACGTTATTCAACGCCTCAGCTTCTACGCCCCATACTCAAGCGACCAAAGTCGCTGGGCGCAAGTAATTGCCGACATCAAGTCTGCCTAACGTCCCATCCTCCTCACTGCTAGCCAGAGCACTCACAGTCACTACAGTCATGGGCTGGGAAAACAAGCACAATTGACGGGGCGTTTATGACAACTTCATTCGTATCGCGGATACCGCGCGCGTACCAAGTTCTCAGCCTTACCGCTCTTGCAACATTTTTGGTCTCTCTTGACGTTTCGATTGTCGTAGTTGCCAAGCGCACCATCGAAGCCGATCTCGGTGGCGGAAGCCTCATCACCTGGGTCTTCTCGGCATATGCGATTGCTTACGCTGCGGGATTACTGACGGCAGGTCGCTTCGCCGACGTGTATGGTCGCAAACGCTCGTTTCTGCGCGGACTCTTCCTCTTTAGCATCGGGTCATTGCTCTGTGGCGTCTCGCCAACCACGTGGGTATTGATTCTCGCTCGCATTATTCAGGCAATGGGCGGTGCACAGTTAACACCTGCATCAATCGCACTGGTGTTGCCCGAGTTTCCTGTCGAAAAACGCACTCAAGCAATTGCCATTTGGGGTGCAACAGGTGGTCTCGCTGCAGCACTCGGGCCATCTGTCGGCGGCATCCTTGTCGACTCACTTGGTTGGCGCTCACTGTTCTTTATCAACATTCCATTCACTGTCGTGACAATCTTGCTGGGTCGCAAGATCTTGCACGAAAGCAAAGACCCAAACGCGCAGCGCAAAGTGGATTACCCGAGTGTTATATTTGGTTTCACCGGCATCGCGCTCGTCGTATTGGGCATTTCGCAAAGCGAAGCATGGGGTTGGACAGACACCAAAACACTTGGCTCAATCGTTCTCGGCATTATTTTGGTCGCGCTCTTCGTTCAACGCTGCAGAGTCGTGAAAGACCCGCTACTCGACTTGAAACTCTTTCGATTGCCATTTGTATTGGCGGCCAATCTCTCTGGCCTGCTGTTTAGCATCGGCTTTATCGGCATGTGGCTGCTCAATACATTTTGGTTACAAGCAGTGTGGGGTTATGGTGTTGCGCACTCGGGACTCGCCACCATGCCGGGACCAGGCATGGCTGCATTGGTTGCGCCATTCGCGGGAAAATATGCAAATAGATTCGGACACGCACGTATCTTGCTTGCTGGCTCGATCATGCTCAGTTTTGGCACATTTGGTCTCACCACGTTTATCCCCATTGAACCCAGCTACCTGACGCACTACTTGCCATGGATGCTCCTCACCGGCTTTGGTGTCGGCTTGAGCATTTCAACACTGTCGAGTTCGGCGACTGCCTATCTCAAGCCAACTCAATTCGCGATGGGCTCTGCACTCAACACCACGGCTCGCCAAATAGGTACGGCACTCGGCGCAGCATTGTCGCTCGCGATTGCGGCTCCTGCCCTTGGGCGGATCGAGGAGGCTCGGCGAGCAGGTACATCACTCGATCTGATTGACATGAAAGAAATGCACGTTGCGTGGATTATGAACGGGTTTGTTTACCTCATTGCAGGAATCACGATGATCACCATTTTCCGTAAGCCAACCGAGGCCCAAATGGACGATGCCAGGGCTGCCGTCAAATTTGAGGATTAGTTAGCCCTCGCAACGTTTCACGAAGCAGCAAGGCCGTGCAGCCAGGCTTGCACGTTGTTACCCAAAGCATCCACGTCGTATCCGCCCTCTTGCAATACCACCGTTGGCAAACCCATCTGACGGACTAAATCTCCGCTGCGCTTAAAGCCATCTTGGGTGACCGACAAATCGCTAATTGGATCGGTGAAAAATGTGTCAAGTCCAAGCGAAACGATCACCATGCTTGGTCCAAACTTGGTGATTGCAGAACATGCCTTATCGAGTGCGGAGATGAAAAAATCATCTTCGGTGCGAGCAGCAAGCGGAACATTGAAATTGGATCCGCGTCCTTTGCCCGAGCCCTGCTCGTCGCTAAAGCCGGTGAAGTATGGGTATGCACGCTGTGGATCTCCGTGCAACGACACGTACTGCACATCATCACGCTCATAGAAAATCTCTTGAGTGCCATTGCCATGGTGATAGTCCACATCCAGCACCGTGACCTTCGTACCGGTCGTAGTAGCTACGTGGTGGGCTGCAATGGCCGCGTTATTAAAGAAGCAATACCCGCCATACAGATCGGTGGTGGCGTGATGGCCTGGAGGCCTGCACAAACCGTACGCATACGATTCACCGTCGAGCACAAGCTTTGTTGTAGTGAGGGCCGTATCAACTGCGGCACGTGCTGCTGTGTAGGTGCCTTCGGTGAGCGGAGTCGTTGTCTCGAAACACCACCAACCGAGTCGAGCGTTTACCGCTGCTGGTTCTTCAATTTGACTCATTGCTTCACGCAACGACGGACGATAAAAGAAGTCGGGAACGACTTCATGACTTGGACGCATCTCGCGCTGATAGTCAGCCCATGCAGTCATCAAAAACTTATTCAGGCCTGGCGTGTGTACTGCATCAATCGGCTCTGTGCCCCACTCGGTTGGGGACAAAAACTCCATGCTCGAATCGTTAATCAAGGTTTCCTTGATCGCTTCAGCGCGACCAATGTGTTCAAACGGCGAAGCCGAACGCGATGCAGCAATTTCTGCGTGGGGGTTGTGACCCATATGTGCTGGCGTGTAAACAACCTTCATAATTCTGTCTTCCCCTCGTCCTGATATTTTACTAGTCGTATTGAGGTCGGGCACGAAGTGTCCGCTTGATCTCAGACACACCTGATTCTGCAATTATTTGCACTGCATCCCAAAGCCGAACTGCTTCTTCTCCTCGAGGGATTTTTGAAATCACTGGACCGAAGAGACTCGCTTCACGATCCGTCTGTGGATTGAAGGTGATAATTGGCGTGCCAACATCTTTGCCGGTGCGCTCAAGAGCAGCTTGCGATTCAAACCGGATCACTTCATCATGAGTTGCGTCAGTGCTTGATTCGGCCCACTTACTTGGCAATCCAGCTTCAGTAAGCACTTTGAGGTAAAAGGCTGGCGAGTCCTTCATTGCTTCTTCGCGCCGGTGATTGGTGTGTAGTGCGGTGCCAAATGCGGTGTACACGCTTGCAACACCAGGGTTGCCCTCGCTGGTACGTGCTGCACTTGCAATGCGCAATACTTCCAACCCAAAAACATGTCCTTCAAGATGACCAGGCGACATCTTTGAATAGTCGGTGCTCTCATTGATCATTTTGAGTGAAATGAATTTCCACGAGACCTCGTAGTTACGCAGTTGTTGAACTTCAGTTACCCATCTGCTGGTAATCCACGCCCATGGGCAAATCGGATCGAAGTGAAAGTTGATGTCGGCCATAACCGACAAGACTAGTCGCGCGCGATTTGACGCAGCTCGAATGTTTCGATGATGTCGCCTTCTTTGAGATCCTGGAAGTCTGTGAGGCTAATTCCGCACTCAAATCCTTCACGAACCTCACGGACATCGTCTTTGAAGCGACGCAGAGTGTTGATTGCGCCCTTCCAAATAATCGTGCCGTCGCGCAAGAAGCGAACCTTGGATCCGCGAGTGACAACACCCATGCGAACCGAGCAGCCTGCAATAGCTCCAACCTTTGGTGCGCGGAAAATTTCGCGTACTTCGGCTTCGCCAGTGACCACTTCTTCGAATTCTGGGGCAAGCATGCCCTTCATAGCCTTTTCGATGTCTTCGATCAATTTGTAAATGATTTCGTACGTGCGAATCTCGACGCCTTCGGCAGCAGCCATGTCGCGAACTTTGCGATCTGGTCGCACATTGAAACCAATCAATGTGGCATTTGTTGCAGCCGCAAGTGCAATGTCGTTTTCGGTAATTGCGCCGACAGCACGGTGCACAAATGCTGCACGTACATCGTCACGCTCGAGTTTGCGCAAGCTCTCGGTTACTGCTTCCAATGATCCATGTACGTCAGATTTGATAATGACGTTAAGTGTGGCAACTTCGCCAGCCTGAATCTGGGAGAAGATGTCTTCCAACTTGACGCCACGCTGAACACGGGCATCGCCGCGTTGGTTGAGTGTGCGATAACGCTGCTCACGTGCTTCAGCAACAGTCTTTGCAGTCTTTTCGTTTGGTGCAGAACGGAATTCGTCACCTGCATTTGGAACCGCGCTCAGACCCAAAACCTGAACCGGAGTCGATGGACCAGCTTCTTTGATTTGCTCGCCACGATCATTAATGAGTGCTCGTACCTTGCCCCATGCAGCGCCGGCAACGATTGGGTCGCCCACTTTGAGGGTGCCCTTGTCTACAAGAACTGTGGCAACCGGTCCACGACCAATATCGAGTTGTGCTTCAAGCACGATGCCTTTTGCGCGACCCGTTGGGTTGGCTGTGAATTCTTCGACTTCCGCCAACACACTCAATTGCTCCAACAAGTCGTCAACGCCTAGTCCGCTTTGCGCGGCCATTTCAACAACGATGGTCTCTCCGCCCCATGCTTCTGGAGTGAGTTGATTTTCTGCAAGCTGTGCAAGCACACGCTGAACGTCTGCGTTGTCTTTGTCAATCTTGTTGATTGCAACAACAATTGGAACTTCGGCAGCGCGAGCATGGCTAATTGCTTCGACTGTTTGCGGCATGACGCCGTCATCAGCTGCAACCATCAGTACAACAATGTCGGTTACTTGAGCACCACGTGCGCGCATCTTGGTAAATGCAGCGTGACCTGGAGTATCAATAAATGTGATCGACTTGCCGTCTTTAACAACTTGGTATGCACCGATGTGTTGTGTGATACCACCTGCTTCGCCACTGACAACGCTTGTTGAACGAATTCGGTCGAGCAACGTAGTTTTACCGTGGTCAACGTGACCCATCACCGTAATGATCGGCGAACGCGGCTGTTGCAAAGCCTCATCGTCATCATCGGAGTCATCGAACATGGCTTGCAGTTCCATCTCTTCTTGTTGACCTGGATCAACGAGCAAGATTTCAGCGCTCACTTCGAGTGCAAACAATTCCATTTGCTCATCGGCAAGTGTCATGGTTGCAGTAACCATTTCGCCATGCTCGAGCAAGAAACGAACTACGTCGGCAGACGTGCGATTTAATTTTGGAGCAAACTCTTGCGCAGACGAGCCACGCTCAATAATGATGATGCCCTCAGGAACTGCTGCATGGCTTGCTGTGTAACTCGTTGGAGTTTGCGGCAACATTTCGTCGAAGTCTTGACGACGACGAGCACGAGATTTCTTTTTAGGAGCACGGCGTTGGCCGCCACCTGGACCACCTGGACGACCGCCACCTGGACGACCAGGACCACCGGCACCTGGACCACCCGGACGAGCACCTGCGCCAGCGCCTGGACCACCCGGACGAGCGCCACCACCGAATGGAGGACGACCACCTGGGCCACCTGGACGAGCACCCGGACCACCCGGACGTGCGCCACCTGGAGCCGAAGGACGCATTGGTCCACCAGTTCCGACTGGACCACGACCAAGCGCAGTGCCAGACAAACGACCGGTACGTGCACCCGCACCACCACCTGGTCGACCTGTTGAAGGACCGATTGGACGAGTGAGTGGAGGACGCGGACCGCTGTCCCCTGGACGACGTGCGCCACCTGGCGGAGGCGGAATTGGACGACTGCTACCTGGCGGCGGAGGAATTGGACGACCACTTGGCGCTGTGCGTGCAACTGGCGCGCTCGGCGCGGCTGGAGCAGTTGGTGCTGATGCCGCAGGTGTAGTTGGCGCAACCGGTGCTGCCTCAACTGGTGCAGGCGTTGCTGTTGGTGCGGGAGCAGGTGTTGCTACAGGAGCAGGGGCAGGTTGTGGCGTAGCTACTACGCGTGCAGCTGGAGCAGTTGACTGAATTGGTCGTGCAGACGAAATTACTGGAGCATGCGCGACCGGAGCCTTTGGTGCTAGGACCACTTCTGCCGTTGGAGCTGTTGCTGTTGTCTCGCTCGCATCAGATGAGTCAGTGCCAGCAGCAGACTTCTTTGCGACGGCCTTCTTCGCAACTGCTTTCTTAGCAACAGCTTTTTTAGCTGCGGCTTTTTTTACCGGCGCTTTCTCTTCTGTTCCATCATCAGATTTTTTTGCAGCAGCCTTCTTCACAGCCTTTTTAACTGGCTTTGGTTCTTCGGGCTGCACATCTCGCACAAGACCTTCACGCTGTGCTTTTGTGCGCACACGATCAGCCTGTTGCTCAATAATTGTTGAGGACTGTGTTTTTACACCAATGCCCATCTTGCCGCACAAATCAAGGGTCTCTTGATTGGACATGCCGAGCTCTTTAGCAAGCTCATGAACGCGCAAGATCTTGGCCAAGTGTTATTTCCCCTC
>JBIIWI010000015.1:0-24846 GCA_044339005.1 Ilumatobacteraceae bacterium | reverse complement strand
CGTTCGCACGCGTTCAACTGCCAAATCAGGACCAGTTACTTCAGATGTCGTGATAGTCAATGTGGCTTTCGAGGAGGTTTTATTGATGTGTTGACCACCGGCTCCGGTGGAGCGAGCAAATGTCCAGTTGAGAGCGGCAAAAGACACGATGAGTCCACGCGAAGTGACGAGATCCTCATCTGCGGGCATGGGTATATTATGACGCATGTCTGGTCCTTGGTCGCCACTAAAAATTCGTGTTTTTCGTGCACTATGGATCGCCGGCTTGGTGTCCAATATCGGAACATTTATGCACATTGCTGCTGCTGGTTGGACGATGACAACTCTGACCGAATCGCCAACACTTGTGGGTCTGGTGCAAACAGCATGGGCGGCACCAGGTTTTTTACTTGCGCTCCACGCTGGCGCATTGGCCGACATGATCGACAGGCGACGTCTTATTGCGGTTACCCAAGTGTTTGCACTATTTATTGCAGGTGCGCTGGCTGTTCTGCAGTGGACGGATCATTTGTCGGTGAATTGGCTCTTGATCGGCACGTTTTTTGAGTCGGTCGCGTTGACAATTTCGGCTCCTGCATTTATGGCACTAACGCCAGAAATAGTTGATGCGGACCACTTGCCCCAAGCTATTGGTCTCGATTCGGTGTCGCGCAACATCGCCCAGTCGGTAGGGCCGGCACTCGCTGGTCTACTGATTGCTCTTTTCAGCCCTGGGGCGGTTTTTGCGCTCAACGCAGTTTCGTTTATTGGCATTGTTGTAGTTACTCAGCGCTTCAAATCGACAGCGCACCGTGAGCCTCGTGCGCAGGGTGTCAACCATGCAATTGGCGAAGGTATCAAACATATTGTTGGTGCGGCGAATCTTCGCAATGTTGCGCTGCGACTGACCCTTGTCCTTGGAGCGACATCGGGGCTCACTTCGGTGATGCCTGTTGTTGCAAAAGAGAATTTGGATGTGTCGGCAAGTGGTTTTGGCTTGCTGTCAGGTGCACTTGGGGTTGGTGCGGTTGCCGCTGTATGGGTATTGCCACGAGTACGGGGTGCGATGTCAACCGAGATGGTCGTTTTGAGTGCGGCAGCCGTGTGGTCGATTGGAACGACACTCTTTGCAAATACCAATCAGATGTGGATTGCATTTGTGGCAATTCTCATCTGTGGTATTGGAACAATGGCAATGTTAAACACGATGTTCTCAACGTTCATGGTGCAGTTGCCCGACTGGGTGCGCGGACGTGGTTCATCACTTGCGATGTTGATGGTGTGGCTCGGCGCATCGATCGGTGCATTTGGGTGGGGACTAGGCGCATCAACCTTTGGTGTGAGCACCGCACTCACTGCGTCCGCCATATTCAATATGACGGTCGCGTTGTTAAACCGATTGGTACTGCCACTGAGAGCGGGTGACGGGGATCGAACCCGCATAACGAGTTTGGAAAACTCGGACTCTAGCCATTGAGCTACACCCGCGAAGGAACTTTCAGTTTATCGGCTCGGCCTGCTGAAGAAAAGCAGCAACTACTCGCCTCGCCATCGAAATAGTGAAGAGATTAGGGTGAATGCAATGACAATTGAGCACATCGATGTGATTGTGGTTGGGGCGGGACTCACCGGTGTGAGCGCTGGGTATCACTTGCAGACGATGAGTCCAGATCGAAGTTACGTGATTCTTGAAGGCCGCGAGAGCCTGGGCGGCACATGGGATTTGTTCCGTTATCCAGGTGTTCGGTCAGACAGCGATATGCACACACTTGGCTACAGCTTCAAGCCTTGGACTGCAGCTAAATCGATAGCCGATGGTCCTTCAATTTTGCAGTATGTGCGTGACACCACTACTGAGTACGGAATTGACAAACATATTCGTTTCAAGCATCTTGTTACTAAGGCCGAATGGTCAAGTGATGATGCGCGCTGGACTGTGACTGCAACTCGCAAAGACACAAATGTGACAGTGCAGATGAGTTGCAACTACCTGTTTATGTGCTCCGGCTATTACAGCTATAAGAGTGGTTACACGCCGGAGTTCGCGGGCATTGATCGATTCAAGGGCAAGATCGTGCATCCGCAGAAGTGGCCAGAAGATTTGGACTACGCGGGCAAACGCGTGATTGTCATTGGGTCTGGTGCAACGGCAATGACGTTGGTGCCTGCCATGGCACAGACCGCCGAGCACATCACGTTGTTGCAAAGGTCGCCAACCTACGTAGTGTCAAGACCAGACTCTGACCCATTTGCCAATAGGTTGCGTAAGTTTCTGCCAGCAAAAATGGCATACAGCGTTACAAGACTCAAGAACACGACAATGCAACAGATCGTGTACAAGCGCACACGAACAAAGCCTGAAGAAGTCAAGCAATTGCTGCTGGGTGGAGTTCGAGCTGAGCTCGGACCGGACTATGACGTCGAGAAACACTTCACTCCGAAGTACAACCCATGGGATCAACGATTGTGCTTGGTGCCTAACGGGGATTTGTTTGCATCCATTCGTTCGGGCAAAGCAACCGTAGTCACCGAAACTATTTCTGGGTTTACCGAAACTGGAATCACCCTCACGTCGGGGGAGACTCTTGAAGCCGACATTATTGTGACCGCAACCGGTCTTAATTTGGTCACGCTCGGCGAGATGGATTTTGTGGTGGACGGCAAGCCAGTCGACTTTGCAAAGACGTGGTCATACAAAGGCTTCGGTTATTCGGGAGTGCCCAACATGGGGTCGGTCTTTGGGTACATCAACGCATCGTGGACTCTGCGCGCTGACTTGATTTGCACATACGTGTGTCGATTGCTCAATCACATGGAGAAGACTGGCAATGAGATCTGTACTCCCGAATTGCGCGAGAGCGATAAGGGCATGCCAGAGCGCCCGTGGATCGACAGCTTTACATCTGGGTATATGGAACGGTCTATGCACATGTTTCCACGTCAAGGGGATCGCGAGCCATGGATTAACCCACAAAACTTCAAACGTGACAAGAAGATGTTCCGTAAATCACCACTCGAAGACGGTGCAATGCGCTTCACCAAGACGCGTGCACGCGTCTAGTCAAATTCCACGAATGGTGATCTAGCGATGACTGTTGACAGGATCCGAAACCTCATTCGCACTATTCCGGACGTGCCGTCACCTGGAATTATGTTTCGTGACATCACACCGCTATTGGCTGACTCGGGTGGTTTGGAACTAGCAATTACTTCGCTCGCATCGTTTTGTGCTGGCATGAAACCGAACAAAGTGGTTGGTGTTGAAGCTCGAGGTTTTATTTTCGCTGCGCCGGTAGCTGTTCGTATTGGTGCAGGCTTTGTACCAGTGCGTAAACCTGGCAAATTGCCATGGACTGTGGTCAGCGAGTCGTACGCTCTCGAGTACGGCACAGACACACTGGAGATTCATGCAGACGCAGTGGGCGAGGGTGATTCCGTGGTGATCGTGGATGACGTGTTGGCAACAGGCGGTACGGCGGCTGCGACTATTCGCTTGATTGAAAGTCTTGGCGCAAAAGTTGCAGGTTTGGTGTTTCTCATTGAGCTGACTGATCTGGGCGGGCGTAAGTTGATCGATGGTTACGAAATCAATTCGGTTTTGAACCTGTAAGGCCTTTTTCTAAAGGCGGTGAGCGATCGCCTGCACTACAGCCGCTAAACCTGAGTGTCCAGCGCCTTCAATAATGTTGCGGTTGATTTCAACCAGGTGATCAAACTCAAGACCAGCAAGTTCGCTACGCAAGCTATTTGCAGTAACCAACATGTCTGGGTCGCTTGGGCCGCCAGTACCAAGGGGTATTTGGTCTGGGCTGTAAGCCTCAAGCACAAAAGTGCCTCCAGAGCGAAGCCCGCTCACTACGCGTTGATGAATGGAATGACGAAGTGTCCTGGAAGTGTGCGCAAAAATCGAGACGATGAGGTCGAACGAATTTGGCTCGATTACAAAGTCTGCAAGGTCACCGACCTGCGCATGCACGGTGACACCGCGTGACGCAGCAAAGCGCAGAGTTTTTGCAACACCAACTGTGGACAGGTCAACTGAAGAGACGTCAAAACCCTGCTCTGCTAACCAAACCGAATTTCGTCCTTCTCCTTCAGCAAGACATAGTGTCCGTCCGCGTGGAAGTGGAGTAGCAGCAACTACCAAAAACTCATTTGGTGTGGTGCCGTAGAAAAATTCTTCTGACGCATACCGTTCATTCCATTTTGGGTTAATTTGAGATTTGGTCATGAGATCATGCTAATTTCAAGAAGAGTTTTTCTACTTCTTCAAGTGTGAAGCCTTCTTTGCCTGCCTTCTTCGGGTCTGCAAGACATCGCTGCATGCCCACTGACAGAATTTTGAACCCAACTTGATCGAGTGCTGTTGAAGCTGCCGAAACTTGAGCTATGACTTCGCGGCATTCGCGACCGTCGGTGATCATCTTCTGGACGGCTCGTACTTGGCCCTCCACGCGCGCAAGGCGACGCAAGAGGGCATCTTGGGTGTCTGTGTCTAGGTTCATACTGCAATTCTATACATACCCCTGTGGGTATGTATAGTCTCTACTTATGATCTTCGAACAGTTCTATTTGGAGTGTTTGTCTCAGGCCTCGTACTTGGTGGGTGACGAAAAAACTGGCCGGGCAGTCGTGATTGACCCGCGTCGAGATGTACAGCAATATCTCGATTCGGCCCGTGAACATGGTCTAACGATTGAGCTTGTTCTTGAGACACACTTTCACGCCGACTTTTTGTCTGGTCACCTCGAGATTGCGAAAGCCACTGGAGCGAAGATTGGCTACGGTTCGATAGCAAATCCAAAGTTTGATGCCAAACTATTTACCGACGGGGAGCGCTACGGCCTCGGTGATGTAACGCTAGAGATACGGCACACTCCGGGTCATACGCCAGAGTCGATTTCTGTCGTTGTGTACGAGCATGCAAGTGACACAAACCCTTATGGCGTACTCACCGGCGACACCCTCTTTATTGGCGATGTAGGTAGGCCGGACCTGCTTGTATCAATCGGCAAGACATCTCACGAAATGGGGCACCTACTCTTTGCCTCGCTACGAGACAAGCTGTTGACGTTGCCAGACAGTACACGCGTGTTTCCTGCGCACGGTGCTGGATCGGCCTGTGGAAAAAACTTATCAACCGAAACGATGTCGACAATAGGTGAGCAGCGACAAACAAACTATGCGTTGCAATTCACAAATATTGATGACTTTATTAACGTCGTCACGGAAGGTCAGCCACCAGCACCTGGTTATTTTGTTTACGATGCAACGCTCAATAGCCAAGATCGTCCCGTGCTCGATGAACGCGCATTGCCTACTCGGTTGAGTGTTGATGAAGCTGTCAAACTTTCACAAAATGGCACGGTCATCATTGATACTCGTGACCCTCAGTTGTTTGCTGCCGGTCATATTGTGGGGTCAATAAATATTGGGTTTGCTGGACGCTATGCAGAGTATGCAGGTGCCGTCGTAACACCACACGACAACATTGTTATCGTGACCGAAAGTGGGCATGAGCTTGAGGCCAAAGTTCGCCTCGCACGGATTGGTTATGACCGAGTAGTCGGATGGTGCGATGTTGCAGACCTTGAGAAATCTCCGCTGTCTGTGCGGCAGGGCTCGCGTTTGACGGCTAAAGATTTTGTGGAGCGCCGTGGCTCGGTTGTGGGCTTGCAAGTTGTTGATGTGCGTAATGAAGGTGAGTTTAAGTTGGGCTCTGTTTCAGGCGCTCAAAACATACCTGTGGTGCAATTGCCCAACCGTCTCATTGAACTTGATGCATCACGTCCAACGGTTGTGTACTGCGCCGGCGGGTATCGCTCATCTATTGCTTCGAGTTTGCTGAAGCGTGCCGGATTTGTGGATGTGAGCGACGTTCTCGGTGGCTATGAATCAATCGTGCTTGCTGGAGAGTGAATTACTCTTCGTCTAGATCTGCATCTTCGGTAATGTCGTCATCGCCAGCTGGTAGTTCGGCAATGTTCTGTTGTTTACGCAACTCATCAATCTTTTTAGTTTCGCGATTGAGACCTTTAAAACGCTTGCCAACAGTGAGATCGTCAAGTTCTTCTTGCATGTTGTCGAAACTGCGCTTCACTTTCTCTAGTGATTTCACGTAGCTTTCCCACTGCTTGCGAAACTTGCCCATCATTTGCATAATTTGTGCAGCGGTTTCTTCGGTGTGGAAACTCTCGGTTGCTTGACGTACAACAACCAAAAATGAATACAGCGTCAGAGGTGAACACAAAACAACTTTGCGTTCAAGAGCCCAATCGATAAGGGTTGGGTCTGCTTCGTGGATGAAGCCAGTGATACTTTCGTTTGGCACGAACAAAAGGACGTAGTCGAGAGAGTGCTGGGTAGTCGAAACTACGTAGTCGCGTTTTTGGAGTTCGGTTACACGTGCTCGCGCCGCAATGATGAACTCGCGTTTAGCAACTTCACGACTTGGCGCATCTGTGGCAGTCATGCATTTGGTGTACGAGTCCATTGGAAACTTGACGTCCATGTAGAGAACTCGGTTTGGTGGCATGAGAAACGTGTAGTCAGGGCGCCCGCCACCTGCAATGGTGTCTTGCTTTTCGTAATTGATGCCTTCAATGAGTCCGGCAGCATGCAGCAAGTCTTCGGCCATTCGCTCACCCCATTGGCCGCGGGCTTGAGAACTCGACAACACATTGTTGAGATTGGAGGTTTGTTGGGCGAGTGCTGCAACTGCCTCATTGACATTGCCAAACCGTTCGACGTTCATTTCGCGCAGTCGCTTGATCTCATCGTCCATCTGCTGCATACGAGCACCGATGTTGTCTTGGACGGTCTTGAGTGATGCATCAATCTGCTCAGCGCGTCGCCCTAATTGTTCTCCGCTTGCTTGCGCGACGCGGTCGGATGCGAGGTTGATCGAGTCTTGACGATCGCGTTGCGCGCGCTGATCTAGAGCGTTGAGGGCATCTGAGAGTGCATGTTCGACCGCATTAGCTACAGCAGATTCGATGTCCTGACCATTGTTAGAACTGGCAGTACGACCTAATTCGGATTGCCGGCGTACTAGGTAGATTGCCGCTGATCCGATAACAAGACCAATTACCAAAAATAGAATGTTGTTCATTACTGCAGATTACAGGTGGGGTGATGCGCGGTTGCGCTGTCCAAGCGGCGCGATTGCGCAGCATGACGGCCGTATTAGCCGCGTGGATGATGACAGGCCACAAATTGACCAGCGTTTAGCTCGCGCAACTGAGGCTCTTCTGCGGCGCAGAGATCGGTTGCCGCCGGGCAGCGTGTTCGGAAGCGGCAGCCAGATGGTGGATTTGTAGGCGATGGTGGTTCGCCTTGCAAGATGGCCCGACGATTTTGGATTGTTGGGTCTGGCACTGGCACCGATGAAACGAGTGCGTGGGTGTAGTGGTGACGAGGTGTCTCGCACAATGTGTCTGGGTCTGCAATTTCACAGATCTTGCCCAGATACATCACGACGATGCGCGTGCTGATTGCACGAACAACAGCGAGGTCGTGCGAGATAAACACAAGTGAAAGCCCATAGCGGGTTTTCATTTCTTGCAAAATATTGAGAATCTGCGCCTGGATGCTGACGTCAAGAGACGAGACAGGTTCGTCGCAGATCAGCACTTTTGGCGAAAGCGTTAAAGCGCGGGCAATTGAGATGCGCTGACATTGTCCACCAGAAAATTCGCTTGGCTTACGGTCACCAACGACAGTCGGATCGAGACCAACAGAGCGCAATAGCTCGTCTACTTTGGATTTGCGTTCTTCCGCGTTTCCACGGTTCCAGACTTTGAGCGGTTGCTCAACAATTGATGACACAGTCATGTGTGGGTCAAGGGAGCTAATTGAATCTTGGAAAATCATTTGGATGTTTGGACGCGTTTGGCGCATCTCTTCTTTTGACAACTTTGTGATGTCAACGCCGTCGAATACAACTGACCCCGACTTGGTGTCGATCAACTGCAAGATGCCCTTACCTAATGTTGATTTGCCACAGCCGGACTCTCCAATAACTGCAAGTGTCTCGCCGCTATGAACTTCGATACTGACACCCGATACGGCTTGAACAGGTAATTCACCCGCTGTTTTGTATTCAATAACCAAATCTTCGACACGCAAAATTGGCGCAGGGGAGTCGCGAAGGTGTGCTTTTCCGGTGCCGGCCATGTCTATTTGCCTCCGATTGGGAAAAAGCAGCGGTACATATGGCCGTTGCCTGCATCAACTAATTCAGGATGCTGATCGCGACACTTTTGTTGTGCGTACGGACAACGTGCCGCAAATGCACAACCAGTATGCGTTGTGACTGGATCTGGCGGCATGCCTTCAATTGCAGTCAGTGCAGAACCGCGTTTGCGATTGATGCGAGGGATCGCATTCATAAGAGCTTCGGTGTACGGCATCTTGACATTGGCAAACAAATCAGTCGTTGTAGCCAACTCGACAATCTCGCCACCGTACATCACTGCGATTCTGTCGGTATATCCAGCAACCACACCGAGGTCATGGGTGACGATGACCATTGCCATGCCCATGTCTTTTCGCAAGTCTGCCAACAGCTCGAGTACTTGGGCTTGCACCGTCACGTCAAGGGCAGTTGTTGGCTCATCGGCAAACAACAATTTTGGGTTGCAAGCGATTGACATTGCGATCATCACGCGCTGGCGCATACCACCCGACAACTGATGAGGGTATTTGTTTAGGGCGAGTTCTGGTTCGGGGAGGCGCACCTGCGCGAGTAGCTCTATTGCTCGTTTTTTCGCATCCTCTTTAGACATGCCCAATCGTTTGACAAGTGACTCGGTCATCTGTGAACCAATGCGGCGCACAGGGTTGAGAGCGGTCATTGGGTCTTGGAAGACCATTGCTATTTTGGTGCCCCAATACTCACGCACCTGCTCATTGTTGAGCGTGCGAAGATCTACGCCTTCAAACATAATTTTGCCCGTGCGGTGCACGCGCTTGCCGCGCAACAACCCCATGGTGGCGCGAGAGAACACGGTTTTACCAGAACCCGATTCGCCGACGATGCCTACGCTTTCACCAGCAGCAATATTGAGTGAGACGCCACGAACAGCATGAAGAGTTCCACGCTTTGTGTCAAAGTCGACCACAAGGTCTGAAATAGAAATCAAATCGCTCATATGCGTGACTCTCTGCCGTCAATCTGGTTTCGGAAGTAGTCGCCGAAGTAGTTGAGGACCATGACGGTGATCGAAATGAAAATCACAGGCATAAATGTTGTATGTGGAATCAGGGAAATGTCTCCGCGATTACGTGCAAGAAGCGAACCCCAGCTAGCTCCAGGCTCTGCGCCAGCGCCGAGAAGAGCAAGTCCGCCTTCAACGATGATGACTACACCCGCAGCCAAAAAGCCAACGGAGAGCATCGCAGGAAGCACGTTTGGGACGATGTGTTGCCAGAGTATTGACCGAGGCTTCATGCCCATTGATTTGGCAACCAGAACAAATTCTCGACCTGTCCATGAAAGAGCCGAAGATCGTGCGAGTCGACCGAGCACGGGTACGAGCACAAATGTGATGGCAATGATCACCACAAAGACTCGAGGAATAGTGGTTGAGGGGTTGAAGGGATCTGGGCTTGCAAATATTGCAACCATCGTGATGACCAGGATGAGGGTTGGGATCGACAACGTTGTATTGAAATACATGGAGATCACTGCATCCACCCAACCGCGTCGGTATGCCGCAAGAATTCCCAAAAAACCACCGATCACCATTGCAAAGAAGACGGTGATGAGCGCAATGCCGAGCGAATATCGAGTTCCATGGATGATGGCCGAAAGTTGATCGACTCCTAGGAAGTCGGTTCCAAAAAGGTGTCCAGGTGAAAACATGCCAACACCGAGCACATCCGGGTTCGAATAATCCCACGCGGGGAGAGGAAAGAGATCTCCAAAAATACTAAATACTGCACACACTCCAAGCCACAGGACCGAGAGGCGATATCCAATTGGTTTATTCGCAAGAAATTTGAGATTAAGCGCCATGATGACTCCTAATTCTTGGATCAATCTTCGGCATAAAGGCATCAACAATCAAGTTGAAGACGATATATGAGATTGCGATGAGGGCGACTGTGGACTGGATTGCGAGGTATTGGCGCAATGCAATAGATGTAACCAAAAACATACCGACTCCGTTGAGTGCAAAAATTGCCTCGATGATTACTGCACCACCGATAAGGGCGCCCATGTTGAGCGCTGCAGCTGTCAACAGGCTCAAACTCGACGGACGAAAAACGTGCCGCCAGAGGATCCAACGATTAGAGAGACCTTTGGAAGACGCCATCGTCACAAAGTCCTCTTTGAGGGTTGAAATAATGTCGGCACGCAAGAGGCGAGCAAAGGTTGCGATGAGCCCGAGCGAAAGGCTGAGAACTGGCATGATCACCGATTTAATGTGTTCGGCCGGCCCCTCGGCCCAAGTGACGTAACCAATCGGATTCAAAAGTTCAAATTTGACACCGATTACATATGCAAGGCCGAGACCAACTGCGAAGTTGGGTATTGACGAAAGTCCGAAGAGGGTATTGCTGATTACTTTGTCAATGCGGGTATCGGCCTTGTATGCAAGCAACATTCCGAGAGGGATTGAACAGAGGAGCGAAAAACCGAGGGTATAGACCATGATGAGCAACGTTCGCGGAATTGTGAGAGACAGCATCGCCCAAACGGTCATTGATGCGTCCGCATACGACTCACCGGCGTTGTAATAAACGCCGAGGTCTCCCTGTAGGAAGTTTCGTAGCCAATCGAAGTAGTACACAAAGATATTCGTATCAAGACCCAGTTCGGATCGCAGTTGCGCCTGTTCCTCAGGTGTGCCAAAGGGAAGCAAAGATGTGGCTATATCACCAGGCAAGAGTCGTACCAAAAGTGTTACCAGAAAAGTAACAAAGAAAAGAACCAGCGCAACTTGTGACAGTCGTTGCGCGATTCGAATGAGTTTTTGCATGGTTGGAGAGTTTCTTTTCGCCGTACTTATGAACTGATAGTAGTAAATAGTACTAGAGCGACGCGCCAAATAAAAATGCGGTGGGATTTCTCCCACCGCATTTTCACGATATACGAACCGAACTTAATTGGCTAATTAATTAGCTACCAATCAATGATGCGGCATCGAAGTTACCTGCAATCAGGCCTGCTCGTTTGTTGCCGTTTGGCAAGACTGTCTCGCCAAAGCCAGTGACCTTGTTGGACACTGCAGCGAAAAGCCCTTCGGTGTAAACGCCAGTCCAGTAACTCTTGGCCTGAAGTTGTTCCGCACAAAGCTTCAATGTGTTGTTTGCTGGGGATGAAGTTTCCCAAGCCTTGTCAAAGCACGCTGCAAGTGCGGCATCGCCTACTCCGCCTACAGCTGCAGGAAGTCTGTAGCCCGAAAGCTCCAGGTCTGAAGTTGTGGAGAAGAGGTTGGCAAATTCTGCGTACTTACCGGCCATCACGTTGAACCAAGTTAATTGCTGTCCAAACACGAATGCTCGAGAGATGTAGGCAGCACTCGTGGTTGGTGCCATAAGTGTGCAACCAATTCCGGCTTTCTTCATCATTCCGCAAACCAAGTTTGCGTCAGCAGTTGACTCGGTGGTGTCAGTGATTGGCATCTGGAACTCAAGTGCCTTGCCAGTCTCATCCTTGTAGGCCTTTGCTTTTGCTTTGGCTTTTGCCAAGTCAAAAGTGATTGCGCCCTTCTTACTGAAATATGGGTGCATCTTAGGAGCCATTGCAACTGCTGCTTCACAGTTACCTTTGCAAGCAACCTTGGCGATAGTTTCGCGATCGAGAGCATATGCAAATGCCTCACGAGCCAAAATATTGTTGAACGGTGCCTTCATGGTGTTGAAGTGGAATGCCCAGTTGGTTTCACGAGGACCTTCATACAACGTCACCTTGCCCTTGAGGGTGTCCTTAATACGGTTCAATTGCTGACCCGATGTAGCTCCGAACAAAGCAATGTCTGCTTGACCCTTAGACACTGCGTTTACACGCTGTCCTCCGTCTTGTACCACCTTGAAGGTGAGGCTGTCGGCGTATGGCAACTTGCGACCAGATTTATCTTGGCGCCAGTAAGTTGGGTTTGCAACAAGCTCAGTCACGAATGGGTCAATACCCTTTGACTTGATCTTGAAAGGTCCCGTACCAATTGCCATTGTCTTTCCACATGCTGCGTTTCCAAGCGATTTGGTTGACATCATGCGAACACGACCTTCACTCCACAAGTTGTAGTTGAAGTTTGGACGTGGCACAACGAGGTTGGCTTGGACGGTGAGGCTGTCGATTTTAACGAATGCCTTCTTTTCACCTGCGAGCATCTTGCCGTATTCCTTGCTTGTTGCCAAGAATGCTGGACCCGATTTTGCAAGCCCTGTGAGCATGGTCTTTAGACCTGCAAAGCCAGGAATATCAAAACTCTGTTGCCATGCGATTGCTGGCAGGTCTGGAGCTGGGCCCGAATTGTAGAGCAGACCAATGCCGGCGAGTGAACGGAAGTTGGCGATGACGTTGTCGGCATCTAATGGTGTGCCGTCGCTGTATGTGATGCCAGAACGAAGTTTGATCGTCCATGTCTTGTCGCCATTTGACGATGTCACTGATTCTGCCAAGTAAGGAACGATGTCGCCCTTGTTGTTCTTGATTGTAAGACTTTCGAGCACTGAACCAGAGGCTCCAATTTGGCCACCACCTGGTGAATCTTGTGTACACCAGCCAGCATCTTTTTCAGCGATCAAGACGATCATGTCTTTGCCGCTGCGCTTTGCCTGTGGAACTGACTTTGCGCTGCTTCCAGAAATGCCGACGGTTGAGACTGCAAGCGCAAGTCCTAGACCGATCGAAACCTTTCTGAAGAGCCCACTTTTCGTGGATGTTTGACTCATGTAGGAATTTCCCCCTGTTGATTCGTGTGGAGTCGGAATGACCCCAATCCGATTTGTTCACTCTACGGACATATAAGAGTCAGAGTCAAGTCCCCGAAGAGGGGGAATTGTGTGGCGGAGCCCCACAAAAAGAAGGCTAGAAACGTGAGAAACGCTAGATCTGGACAGTGCGCAATTGATCGAGCGGTATGTGGCAACGCATGAAGTGACCTGGTTCAACCTCGGTCAGTGCGGGCTCTGCGCTCGTGCAGAGGTGCTCGACACCGCTACCGGCCATACGCGGGCAACGTGGGTGCAACACACATCCCGATGGAGGATTCGACGGGCTCGGAATAACGCCAGTGAGAGGAATGCGCTTGCGTACGGACCCATCAATATTTGGTACCGACGACAACAATGCCTCGGTGTATGGGTGGTGTGGACCTTCGAAGACTCGGTTGGAGTCACCAAACTCGACGACGCGACCGAGATAGAGCACGGCAATTTTGTCGGAGATGTAACGGACAACGCCGAGGTCGTGAGAGATGAATATGAAACTTGTTCCGTCTTGTTTTTGCAAGTCGACTAACAAGTTGAGAATCGTTGCCTGAACAGAAACATCAAGTGCCGATGTTGGTTCGTCGCAGACAACAAGTTGTGGTGCTCCAGCGAATGCGCGCGAGATCGCAACGCGTTGTTTGAGACCACCAGAGAGCTGCACCGGGCGAGCGCTGTGCAGAGTTGCTTCGACTCGCATGCCAGAAAGCAACTCGTGGGCTCGGTCGGTCGAAGCATCGGCAGAAAGTCCACGCAGTTTTTGTACTGCACGACCAACAATGCGTGTCACACTGTGGCGACGGTTGAGTGCTTGGTCTGGGTTTTGAAATACGATCTGCATTGCGCCGACATCTTTGACATCGCGCTTGCTGAGAGTGCCAGCTAAATCTTTTCCGTCGAGCACGACATGGCTGCCGCTATCAGAACCGTAGAGACCAAGAATAAGTTTGGCAATTGTGGTTTTGCCTGCACCAGACTCACCGACGAGTCCGAGTGTTTCACCAACACCTACGTGTAGCGAAACATCGTTAACGACGTGAACTGCATTGCCGTCTTGGGTGAATGCTTTTGATAAATGATCAATGTCGAGCAGTCGCGCACCTGTAGTTGCACGATTTGGGTTTTGACTGACGCTGACAGTCACCGTGTCGATCGCGCGAGGCATTGACCCTGCTTTGTCGGTATGGAAACAGCGAGCAACATGGGCGCCGCCTACCGTGACCATCTCTGGCTGTGTGGTTCGGCACTTGTCTTCAACCAATGCGCAGCGGTCGGCAAATACGCATCCGGTGAAGTGTGTGCCAAGCGCAGGCGGAGTACCTGGGATTGTGTCGAGGCGATCGGTGTTCTTGTGTAAACCACCGCGAGGAATACAGCGCAGCAAACCAACTGTGTATGGGTGACTTGGTTTTGAGAAAATATCTTCAGTTGCGCCTTGCTCAACAAGTGCACCTGCGTACAACACTCCAACTCGGTCACACATGTGTCGAATCACGCCCAAGTTGTGGCTGATAAACAACACTGCGGTGCCAGACTCTTTGCGCAATTTGCGCACCAAGTCAAGTACTTCGGCTTCAACTGTTGCATCAAGTCCAGTTGTAGGTTCGTCCATCACCAAGAGACGAGGGTTGGACGCTAGGGCCATTGCAATAACTACGCGTTGAGCCATACCACCAGATAATTGGTGGGCGTATCTGCGCATCACCTTGGCTGGGTCGGCGATCTGCACCTTGATGAGTGCTTGTTCTACTTTTGCGAGCGCGTCACTCTTCGAAAATCCTTGGAGCTCAAAAACTTCTGCGACTTGATCGCCAATGCGAATTGTGGGGTTGAGAGCCGTCGCTGGGTTTTGATACACCATTGAGATTGCCGACCTGCGTAAGGCATTGATATCGCTAGTGCTCATGCCAACAATGTCTTGGCCCTCAAACAGAATTGAGCCACCGGTGATTTTGCCGTTGCGAGGAAGGTACCGCATAGCTGCAAATGCGGCAGTTGATTTACCGCAACCCGACTCACCTACAAGGCCGTATGCCTCACCTGGCGCGATGGAGAACGAAACTTTGCGAAGTACCTCGCGGTCGATGCCACGAACGGTGTACGCAACTTCAAGATCACGAAACTCAAGTGCTGGTGTATCGCTCATAATTCAAAAATCTCTAACAGGCTGTCCGAAATGAGGTTGACGCTGACGGCAAGTGATGCGATGGCAAGAGCCGGAAATGCTGTAGGCCACCACACGTTGGAATAGATATTGCCCCAGTTTTCTGCGATCTGCGAACCCCAGTTGGGCGAACCGTATTCGACGCCCGCGCCGAGGAATGAAAGTGTTGCGATGGCAAAAATTGCATAGCCAAGGCGAACAGTGAACTCAACGATGATCGGGGGTAGTACGTTTGGCAAAATCTCGCGAAACAAAATGTGGCGAGTGCGCTCGGTGCGCAGACGCGCTGCTGCAACATACTCCAACTCAGATTCGCCAAGCACTGCGGCGCGCACCGTTCGACCAATATTTGGAGTGAATACAAAACCAATCACGATGACAGTCAGGGTTGGCGACCTGCCTTCGAGTGCAGCAATTGCCAAGAGCGCAATGATCAAAACGGGAATTGCCGAGATGGCTTCGATGAGGCGCATCGTGATCATGTCAAACTTGCCTTTGAAATAACCGGTGGCGAGTCCAAGGGAAGTTCCGAGAACGGTGCCGAGCACGGTGGCCGAGAATGCCATCACGACAATCAAGCGGGTGCCGAGGATTACTCGCGAAAAAACATCGCGACCGTTTGAATCGGTACCAAACGGAAATTTGAGCGATGGTGATTTTGAAACAAATTGGAAGTCTTGATCGCCTGCCGCATGTGGTGCAAGAAAATTGCCAAAAACGGTAATGAAAAGCCACAAGCCCAAAATAAGCGCACCAATAAGAAACGTTTTATCTCTGAGGACGAGCTTGACTCGTTCTCGGCGGATTGTCTTGCGCTCAAGGTTGGACTTGTTCGCAATGGTTGTTGCAGTTGTGTCGTTCATTCTGAAATCTTCTGACGGATACGTGGATTAAGTAGTGCGAACAAGATGTCTGCAATGAGTTGGAACGAGACAATGACCAAACTCGAGACAACGACGCCGGCTTGTAGTACCGAATAGTCGCGTGCGTCAACTGCGCCCTTCAGTATTGTTCCAAAACCGGGGTAGTTGAAAACGATCTCCACTGCAATCAATCCGCCGATGAGGTAGGGGACTTGTGATGCAATGACCGCGATAGTTGGGAGCAATGCATTGCGAAGGACATGTTTGACAACGGCTTTGCGGCGAGAGAGTCCTTTGAGCACAGCGGTGCGCATGTAATCGGAGTCGAGTGCCTCGATGACGCCTGCACGGGTGATACGTGCGATGTAGCCGAACAGCACTAACAGCAGCGAGATAGATGGGAGTACTAAGTGCCATATTTGATTCAGGACTGTCTTGTCTCCTTTGCCCGGGAATGCGGTAACTGGAAATATCTCGAATGTCACTCCAAACAGGAGCACCAAGATGATTGCCCAAACAAACTCCGGAATGACTGCTGCAGACAAACCGCCGACGGTGATTGCTCGATCGATCCTTTTGCCTCGGTTCACTGCGGCGATAACACCACCAGCAATGCTTAATGGCACGATAATGAAAAATGCAACGGCCGCAAGCTTGGATGAATATCCAATCGCTGGCCCAAGTAATTCTGATACAGGACCTCGATACTGCATCGATTGTCCGAGATCAAAGTGAATGAGATCATTGATCCACGAAAACAATTGAGTGAGTAGTGGCTTATCTAGATCAAAGAGTCGCCGAAAATCTCTGAGGTCATCTTCCGTGGCCCCTTTACCCAAGTATTGGCGAGCGACATCTCCCGGGAGGATATGGGTTAAGAAGAAAACGATTACGCACACGAGGAATACCGTGATGACGGCAAGTCCGAGTCGCTGCAGAATGAACCGTTTCATATCTCGGAGAAGTGTAGTTATAAATAGGCGCCGTAGACAATTGGCAAAAAAAAGAGCCAGGGCGGTGAAGCCCTGGCTCTTTTGACTTGCTTTTAGTTAGTTAACTATGCGTTTGCTGCTGCTCTCGCATCGAATTGACCCATTCCGTTGACCACCATTCCAGTCAGGCTCTTGCGTCCTGCTGTAATGAGGTTTGAGGTGTAGGCAAGGATGTAAGGAGTCTCGTCGAGGGATGCCTCTTGGATCTTCTTACTTGCTACCTTCTTGGCCTCTGGAGTGATTGCCTGTAGGTATTCGTCAATTGCTGCGTCCATTACGCGACTGTCGAGCATTGCGCCGCTCCAGTCACCAGTTGAACGCCATTCACGCATCAAGTATTGGTCTGGAACACCACGGCCTGCCCAGTCAGTAATGCCCAAGTTGGAAGCCAACCATGAGTGATTGTCGAACTGGTTGACCTTGCCCGGAGCGGATGGATACGGATCGTATGTGTAGTACACAGCCGAACCACCATCTGAACCGTCGATGACCAAAGTGACTTCGATGCCGATTTCAGCAAACGAGGTCTTGATCAAGTTGGCGTACTTGTTGATGTCGTCACGAGCCCACGATGACAAGTCGACTGCGAAACCGTTTGGAACACCAGCTTCGGCCATAAGAGCCTTTGCCTTCTCGATGTCCTTCACGCGCTGTGGCACCGAAGTGTCTGCTGTGTTGTACGGATCCATAACACTGTCGTTTCCAACACGGCCACCGATACCCATCATGACGCCCTCTACATAACCTGGACGGTCAATGGTGAGTGCAGCAGCCTGACGGACTCGCTTGTCTTGGAACGGACCAAAGTTGGTACGCATGTGGACGTGTGCGAAACCAGCACCTGCAGGCAGTGTGGCGATCGTGAACTCGGCCTCATCGAGGGCAAGTGCGTCGGCAGCTTCCATTGCACCGATGTAGTCAAGCTCGCCAGTCTGCAACTGAGGAAGCGCTGTTGAAGCTGAAACAAACTGAACCAGCTCAACCGTATTGAATGCTGGGGCAAAGTTTGTGTCCCAGTAGTACGGGTTCTTTTCGTACACAGTGCTCTCGGTGTTGACGTGGCTCACCATTTTCCATGGTCCAGCTGCAATCATTGTCTCTTCCCAACCTGCACCGCCGAATGCATCTTTCTTGATGATGCACATTCCGTAGCAAGCTGAAGATACGAAATACGGGAAGTTACCGTTTGGCTGTAGCAAGTTGAATTGAATTGTGCTCTCGTCAACTTTGACGACGCCCGCTGCATCCAAGATGTTGTCGTAGTTGCCCTTTGAGCGAGAAACACCCTTATGGATTGCCTCGTCGAAGATTGCTGTGAATGTGTAGACGATGTCATCAACAGTGAGTGGTGTTCCGTCGTTGAACATGACGCCTTGACGAATCTTGAATGTCCAGGACTTTGCATCTTCTGATGCTGTCCAGCTCTCAGCAATACGTGGCTCGAGCGAACCATCAGGTAGCTGCCAGGTCAACCATTCGCCAACCATGCTCAAGATGAACAACGAACCGCCCGAGGTTTCCCATGGTGCTGCGACGTGCTCTTGCTTGCCAGTTGCAATGCGAAGTGGCTTTACTTCTGCTGGAGTTGTGTCTGCAGTTGCATCTTCTGATGAGCTGCCTCCGCATGCGGCTAAACCAACAACTGCTGCACCTGCAGTAACTGCTGCTGCGCCTTGTACGAAACGACGACGTGAAATTGCCGATGAGGCAACTTCTTTAATATCTTCATTAATTTCTGACATGTACTTCCCCCTGTTTGGTAATTGGTGAAAGTACTTTAGCCATAATTATTGGGGGTATGCCAACTTTCGGAGCGCTGTTACTTGAGCAGGCTGGAAGGGGTAACCGAAAGCGCCGAACTGAGCCTCACCAGCGTGTCTAGGGCCGGAGAGAAATGGCCGTTTTCGATGCGATTGATGGTCTTGCGATCGACGCCCGCCATTTGGGCGAGGGCAGCCTGGCTGAGGTCGTGTTTTGATCTGAGGGCCAAAAGGCGGTCTGCGAGTTCATTGCGCATGTTCTGCACATCACGTTTTAAAGATGTTTCGCTTGGCTTGGAAGCAGACTTTGATGCGGTTTTTGCTATCGCTTTTTTTGCAGTCGCTTTTTTGCCAGTCGTTGTCATGCCTTAAATAGTACTAATTAAAAAGTTGTGAAACGTAGTTGCGAACACAAGTCACATCAGAATCCGTATCTATGTCTACTCGTAGGATGAAGAGATGCGCATAGGTGTGTTAACTGGCGGCGGAGATTGCCCTGGTCTTAATGCAGTCATTCGTGCAATCGTGCGTAAAGCCACTCTTGATAGGGACACCGAAGTTTTTGGCTTCTACGACGCTTGGGACGGTGTCATGGAACAACGAGGAGTGGCGCTGGATGATGCAAGTGTGCGAGGGACACTTGCGCGTGGTGGCACCATTCTTGGGACTCGGCGTGGTAGTCCGCTCGAAACGAGCGATGGGGTGGATCGCGTCAAGCGCTCACTTGTAGATTTAGCTGTCGACGCACTCGTGGTGATCGGAGGCAACGGATCGTTGACTGTCGGATCAATACTGTCTGAGCAACATGGAATTCCGATCGTTGGTGTGCCCAAGACAATCGATAACGACGTAGTCGGCACTGACACCACATTTGGTTTCAATACTGCGGTACAAATTGCCACCGATGCAATTGATCGATTGCACACAACTGCTGAAAGTCATGACCGTGTGATGGTGGTGGAAGTGATGGGTCGCGATGCGGGGTGGATTGCTTTGCACGCAGGTATCGCTGGTGGGGCAACCGCAATTCTTGTTCCCGAGGTGCCATTTGATATCAACAAGTTGTCGGATGTGGTTGCGCATCGTCATGATCGTGGAAGATACGCATCGGTTGTCGTTGTTGCGGAAGGCGCTAAGCCACTAGTCGGTGTGGGGGACAACGCGTTGGTGCTGCCAGATAGACAACGCGACTTATATGGACGCGAACGACTTGGTGACATTGCACATGTGATTGCACCTGCAATTAGTGCGCGAACAGGATATGACTCGCGAGTTGTACAGCTTGGTTATGTGCAACGGGGTGGCACTCCAACGAGTTATGACCGAGTGCTTGCAACGCGGTTTGGTTTGGCTGCTGTTGATGCGGTGCGCGACGGAGCTTTTGGTGAGATGGTGGTATTGCGTGGAGATCAGATTCAGCGCGAGTCAATGACGGTTACAGCAGGAAAAATACGCACGATTGATCTTGCGCTATTTGATGATGTTGCCAATTCGTTTTTTGGCTAACTAGCAATCGAAATCAGTTTGGCGGACCAAATTGTCTATCGCCAGCATCGCCGAGTCCGGGCACGATGAATGCATGTTCGTTCAGTCGTTCATCAACTGAAGCAGTGACGATGTGCAAGTTCATTCCAGATTTTTCGAGATAGGCGATACCTTCAGGTGCTGCAAGTACGCAAGCAATGGTGAGTGGTTGTGGGGCTCCGCGAGCGGCAAGAATTTTGCAACCGTGTTCGAGTGATCCACCGGTTGCGAGCATTGGATCGAGCACGATGCAATGTCGGCCGTCGAGACGTGCTGGAAGTTTTGCGACGTACTCACTCGGTTCGTGAGTGACTTCATCGCGTTGTACGCCGACAACTGCAATGTCGGCATCTGGCAGGAGTTCCATTGCAGCTGGCAGCATGCCAAGACCTGCGCGAAGGATTGGAACGAGAACCGGACGCTGGGCGATTTGAATTCCATCAGTTTCGCAAAGAGGGGTCGTCACGCGAACCTTTCGTGTTGGCACTGATCGTGTGGCCTCGGCAATCACGATGAGTGAAAGCCTGCGCATTTCGGCGCGGAAGACTTGGTTGGATGAATTTTGGTCGCGCAGATTGGTGAGGGCTTCGGCTGCGATTGGATGATCAACAATGGTCACGGTGACGGGCATACCTACCATCTTGGCTGATCGGTAGGGTTTTAACCAATGGACAAAAAAGTTGACGCCAGCGCCACGGGAAAATTGGGGCAGGTTGAGATACGGATTGCGCATACTGCTGCGGATTCGGCATTGATCTCGGACCTGTTTGACAAGGTCTGGGCTGTGAAATCAATGGTTTCGCCAGAGATTATGACGGCAAGCTTGCACAACGGTGGCTATGGAAGCGTCGTATATATAGGTATGGGTGAAGAGCGAATTGCTATTGGTGCGGCTTTCGCACTTGTGGGTAGGGCTTTGCCGGGATGCACGGGTCCAAACTTGCATTCGCATGCAGCAGGGGTGTTGCCAGAGTTCGTCGGCAAAGGCGTTGGCGAATTGATCAAGAGGCATCAATGGCATTGGGCTAAAGAACATGGATTTGAGACCATCACGTGGACCTTTGATCCGCTTGTGCGACGTAACGCACATTTCAATCTCATCAAGCTTGGTGCAAGGGTGCTCGGGTACCACCAAAACTTCTATGGGGAATTGGATGACGGCATTAATGCGGGCGAGCAGAGCGATCGGGTGCTGGTGCGTTGGGATGTGGCGGGCGTTGCTGAACCTCGGAGCAATAGTTTTATCGACCCGCAGCAAAATTCGATTGTGATTGAAACACCGGCCGACATTGAGCAGTTGCGTAAGACTGATCGGGTGCAATCTGACGCTTGGAGATCTCGACAGCGAGCAACGTTCGAATCGGCCCAACTTGCGGGGTTGCAAGTAGTTGGGCTCACCAAAAATTTTTCGTATGTACTTGCTGAATCAGATGAAAAAAATGAAACAAATGGAGCATTGTGACAATCGAACATATTGAAATTAGGCGTGCGCATATCAATCTTGTTTCGCCATTCCGAACTTCTTTTGGGGTAGAAGTCGACCGCGAACTCTTGTATGTGCATGTTGTTGGTGAGGACGAAGAGGGTTGGGGTGAATGCGTAGCAATGGCTGCACCGTTGTACTCGTCTGAATATGTAGATGGATGTGAAGAAGTGATCACGAGGTACTTGTTGCCGATGGTTACTCCAACCATGACTGCACAAGATTTTGTGAAGGCCGCATCAAGCATTCGTGGAAATTTCATGGCCAAAGCAGCTGTAGAGACAGCACTTCTTGATTATCAATTACGCAAGGATGAGATGTCGCTTGCAACATTCTTGGGAGCCACTCAAACTCGTGTTGCCTCTGGCGTTTCGGTGGGTATTCAGTCAACGACTGAAGAACTTTTGCAGACGGTTAGCGGATACTTGGCGCAAGGGTATGTACGCATCAAGCTGAAAATTGAACCAGGTTTAGACATTGAGCGAGTGCGTGCCGTGCGCGAGGCATTTGGTGATGACATGTTGTTGCAAGTGGATGCAAATTCTGCGTACACGATTGATGATGCTTCGCACCTTGCAAAGCTCGATGAATTCAATTTGCTTCTGATTGAGCAGCCGCTACCGGAAGAAGATTTGATTGGACATGTGGAGCTGAGCAAAAAAGTTGGAACGCCAATTTGTTTGGATGAATCGATCACAACGTTTGATGTCGCTCGTGGTGCAATCGATATTGGCGCGTGTTCGATTATCAATATAAAACCGGGTCGCGTTGGCGGTTATTTGGAATCGAAAAAGATCCACGATCTGTGTGTATCGCGTGGTGTGCCCGTGTGGTGCGGAGGAATGCTGGAAACCGGAATTGGTCGCGCTGCAAACCTGGCGCTAGCCGCATTGCCAGGTTTTACGTTGCCAGGTGACACTTCTGCGTCGTCTCGTTACTTCACTCAGGATGTGACGGATCCATTTGTATTGCGCGACGGCTACATCGATGTTCCAAACACGGTTGGGATTGGCGTGCGACCAATAGCGGAGGTTCTCGATGCAATGTCATCGAAGTCGACGAAGTATTCAGTAAATCGCTAAAAATTTACGGCGTAATTTTTAGAATCACTGCAGCTTCGGGAAGCCCTTTTGATTTTCCGAAACGGGAAGTAAACCACAAGTAAATTGAAAAGACTTTGTAGGTGAAGCCGTATTTATGCGCGATTGCGTCGCGTACTTCTTCGGCTCGTTCGTGCAACACAAGCGATGCCGTGCAATTGTAGATCGTTGCCCCTGGCGTAATTACTCCCTTGGCATTGCAGGCTTGAATCGTGGCGCGAGAAGTGTGGGCGAGTCGCTTTGCTTTGCCCGAGGTGCTCTCAGTGGTGAAGCCGTATCCGTCTTCAAAAGGAGTAATCCACACGGGGGTGGCAACTGCTTGGCCAGACTTTCGATACGAGACGAACGAAACGTATTTGGCGTTGTTGATCTCGGGGTTGTGGGCTTGGGGTGTCATAAATATTTGTCGGGGAGGGGGGACTTGAACCCCCGGCCTCCTGGTCCCAAACCAGGCACGCTACCAACTGCGCCACTCCCCGGACTCGGGTAATCCTAGCGATGCGAACTAGTGATGAGACGCGAGTGAAGTCACAACTTGGAGTAATCGCGAAACATCGTCACTGTTGACGTATCTCGTGATTCCCGCTCGCACAACACCGCCACTTTCAGTCAGGCCAAGCTGATCGACGGCTTCGACTGCATATGAGCTCCCTGACCACACTGCAATTTTGGCATCGGCAAGAACCTGGGCAATGTGGTCTGGGTGATGGCCATCAATAGTGAAGGAGACCGTTGGGGTTCTTCCTTCAAGAGTGGGAATACCCCAAACTTTGACGTTGTCGATCGCAAGCAATCCTGAAAGCAGTGGCATAAAAATATCGTTCTCGTAGGTCATTATTTTCTGCATGTCTTCTTCGAGCAAGAAGCGTGCAGCTGCTTCGACGGCAGCAATGCCTTCAAAGTTTGGTGTGCCTGTTTCAAATCTGCGGGGTCCAACATTTTCTGCTGGACGAACTTTGGCTACTGGTAATGAATTGAGTAGGTCTGGATTTACGCAAAGAACTCCTGCGTGAGGGCCGTACCACTTGTATGGCGAAGTGGCTAGCACGTCACAGCCAAGTTGAGCAATATTGATTGGCTGGTGCACGGCCAGGTGAACTGCATCTACAAAGACTCGTGCGCCAACATCATGTGCTGCAGCAATGATCGGCTTGAGATCTGGCGCAGTGCCGAGCAGGTTCGATGCGCCAGTAATTGCAACCCACTTGGTGTTGGGTGTGATCATTTTGAGCATTGCCTCGGTGTCGAGCAAGAACGTTGAAGTACTGAATGGAGCGAGTACGTGCTCTGCTCCAGAGAGTTCGCATGCAATGCGCCACGGCGAAACGTTGGCATCGTGGTCGAGTTTTGTGCCGACGACTCTGTCGCCAGGCTTGAGCGTGCGTGCAACTGCGCGGGTAAATGCCATGGTCATCGTTGTCATGTTGGCGCCTAAGCAAATACCTTCTGGGTCTGCGCCAAATAAAGTGCCAACAACTTGACGCGTGCGGTTCAGTAGGGCATCACAGTCGTTGGCAGATGAAAAATAACCACCAGTGTTTGCATTTGATCCGCCAGCAGCGAAGTCGCTCATTGCACGAATTGCCGAATCGACCATCTGTGTACCCGCAGGACCATCGAAGCGGGCCCATTCGTTGCGGGCTCCAGGAAATCGGTTACGAAGGTCGCTCGGTGATGTCATAGCGCGAACGGTACTACGAGTTGTGAAAGTTACTGTGATTTATGAAGCGCGCTTGGCGGCTCGCTCGAGACGTCGAGCGGTTTTACCAATTGGTGCGATGTTGCGGTGGTCGAGATCGCCCAATTCGGTGCCGTTTGCAAAGCGCACTCGGTAGCGGAGCCAGTTGAAACCATTGGCCAAAATAACCTTGCCTTCGCTGCCCGCGGGCAAACCATCGATGTCAACAGTGAGCTGTACTTTGTCGCCATTTTTGAGGTCGATCTGGCCGGCATGCGGCGTTGCAAGTGAATGTGGTTTCCATGAGGCTGTCACAATTGAAAAGGGTACACTTTGCGCTCTGTGAAAAGCATCATTGAGACCC
>JBIIWI010000058.1:0-8331 GCA_044339005.1 Ilumatobacteraceae bacterium | reverse complement strand
GAGCCGAGTTGCTTCTCCGGCGAATACTTGTTGGCCAACAAGACCATCATCGATCAAGTTGAATGAAAACTTAAGCATTCGTTGCGCGGTTGGGCTCTTGGAGTTGATTTCTTTTGCCCACTGCAAAGCTGTTGCTTCAAGTTCATTGTGATTGACGACAGCGTTAACCATGCCCATTCGTTGAGCGTCATCGGCGGAGTATTCACGGCCAAGGAAAAAGATTTCTCTTGCAAACTTTTGGCCAACCTGTCGCGCAAGATATGCCGAACCAAAGCCGCCGTCAAAGCTTGCAACGTCGGCATCGGTTTGTTTGAAGCGAGCATGTTCTTTACTTGCCAATGTGAGGTCTGAAACTACGTGCAAACTGTGGCCACCGCCGGCAGCCCAACCCGGCACAACACAAATCACAATCTTCGGCATGAATCTGATCAAACGCTGCACCTCAAGAATGTGCAGCCGACCGGTGCGGCCTTGATTGATGGTGCTTGCGGTATCGCCATCGGCGTACTTGTAGCCGTCCTTACCGCGAATGCGTTGGTCGCCGCCACTGCAAAATGCCCATCCACCATCTTTCGGTGATGGTCCATTGCCGGTCAGAAGTACGCAGCCAACGTCGGTCGACTGTCGTGCGTGATCGAGAGCAACAAAGAGTTCGTCAACTGTCGCCGGACGAAAGGCGTTGCGCACTTCTGGGCGATTGAACGCGATGCGGACTGTGCCGTGGGCTAGAGCGCGGTGATACGTGATGTCATTAAAGGAGAAGCCTTCAACCTCGCGCCAAGCGGTTGGATCGAAGATGTCGGAAACTTGTTTGGTGGCCACGGTGTCATCTTACAAACTTGACACGTTGGCGCGGTGGGCGTGCTCGGGGTGCTCGAGCACGAACCGTTCTGCCCATTCCTTGGAGGTCGCATCTGATTGCTTCTTGGTCTGTGGGGCAGGCACAGTATCAATGGGTGAGTCGATGTGGTTCATCACAAGCCGAACTGTTGCATCCATATCTCGAGTGAGTTGCTCGTATGTGATTTCTAACGGCACGATGTTGTTGTCGACAAAATACTTTTGCCACTGTGTGTTTTCGTCGGCGATGCGTGCGAGTGCGCTGATAATTGCATCGCTGTCATAGACAGGTTCTCGTTGTGCTTGCATATTGCTATTCCATGACTCACTTTGGGATGCACGAACAAATGAAATTGCTTGACGGATTTCGTTTTGGCGCATGATGCGCACCCAGCGCACAGGGACACCCCAATAATTTGTATCAATGCCCTGATCGAGCATGTGGCGTTTGTACTGGTTCCAGTGCATCTTGATGCCGAACACGCCGTTTTGGGTGGTGTTGACTTCAGCAAGACGAGTGAGGTATGCCAAGTACGAGCGTTGAGAAAAGTACGTGATATCACGCCATGCAGATCTACCCAGCACTTTGCGAATCAGGCTGATTGGTCGGCGAGATGGGGTGATGGTTGGCACCCCATATTTATCTCGGAAACGCACAAAGTTTTGGGTGTGGATGTTGAGGTATTCAACTGGAGTTCCAGCGGCCAGTGTTCCACGGAGTATCGAGCACAACAGTGTGGAGCCGGTGCGCTCGACCGAAGCTACGACCAGTAATTTTTTGGTTTCCACTCCTCAGATCCTAGAAGAACAGGTCATTGCTGATACCGTTTTGCGTCAGTAATAAGCAGTAGTAATCAATACCCAATTCCCCAATTCAAAGTCACGGAGACTCCCGATGTCAACTCAACTCACTCTTGCCGACTGGACGAAGCGCGCAGGACAAAAAGTATCGCGCACACAGCTGTTCATTGACGGCAAGTTTGTGGATGCGGCAAGCGGAAAGACATTTGAGTCGATCAATCCACGCGACGGAAGCATCATCGCGCAAGTTGCTGAGGGCGATGTTGAAGATGTCAATCGTGCAGTTGCGGTTGCAAAGCGCACGTTTGATGCTGGAATCTGGAGTGAGATGGCACCACTCGATCGCAAGAATGTGATGCTCAAGTGGGCGCAGTTGATTCGCGATCATGCCGAAGAGTTGGCATTGCTCGAAACCATGAACTGTGGCAAACCAATTAGTGATTCGCTCAACGTTGACGTTGCGTCATGTGCCAACAACATTCAGTGGTACGCCGAAACTATTGACAAGTTGTATGGGGAAATCGCACCAGTCCCACGTGACTCGATTGCTCTGATTGAGCGCGAGCCAATGGGCGTTGTCGGAGCAGTGGTTCCGTGGAACTACCCACTGATTATTAGTTCATGGAAAGTTGGCGCTGCACTTGCAGGTGGCAACTCTGTCATTCTGAAGCCAGCAGAACAGTCGCCATTGTCGGCGCTGTTGTTTGCTGAACTCGCAGTGCAGGCCGGTTTGCCTGCTGGCGTATTCAACGTGGTCAACGGCTTTGGCCCAAGCTGTGGAGGCACGCTTGGTAAGCACATGGACGTCAACAAGTTGGCTTTCACTGGCTCGACCGAAGTTGGCAAGTACTTCTTGAAGTACTCGGCTGAAAGTAATGCAAAAGCAGTTTCGCTCGAGTTGGGTGGCAAGACGCCACACGTTGTGTTGAGCGACTGTCCAGACATCGATGCTGCAGCATCGGCGATTGCTTGGGGCGTGTTTTACAACGCGGGACAAACTTGCCATGCCGGCACCCGCATGGTTGTTGACCAGAAGATTGAAGACGAGTTGTTGCAGAAAATTCAGGATGTCTCAAAGACAATCATGCCTGGCGATACTTATGACCCGAAGACAGCGATGGGGACAATTGTGGATCGTTCACAGTTTGATCGCGTCAACGAGTACATCAACATTGGTAAGAGCGAGGGAGCGATCGTGCATACGGGCGGCACTCCTGTTGAGCCAGTGAAGGGTGGCATCTTTATTCCACCAACAATCTTCAAAGGCGTGAAGCCGGGAATGCGCATCGAGCAAGAAGAGATCTTCGGACCAGTGCTTGGCTCTATTCGCGTAACAAACGACGAAGATGCTGTGCGCATTGCGAATGATTCGCAATATGGCCTTGGCGCTGCTCTGTGGACACGCGATGTTTCAAAGGCCCACAAGATCGCCCGTCAATTGCGTGCGGGTACTGTTTGGGTGAACACCTTCGATCGCAGTTCGATTACCACGCCATTCGGTGGATTTAAGCAGTCGGGTACGGGCCGCGATCGTTCGTTGCACTCAATCGAGGGTTACACCAACTTAAAGACAACTTGGATTCAACTATGACAGGAGATCACATGCGTTGCGGATTCATCGGCCTAGGTCACATTGGCAAATTTTTGGCAGGCAGTTTGGTGCGCAATGGTTTTGAGGTCACCGTGTATGACCTCAATGCCGATGCAGCAGCGCCACTCGTTGCCAAAGGAGCAAAATTGGCTGGCTCGATAAAAGAGTTGTGCGATGCATCTGACACGGTATTCACGTGCTTGCCATCTCTGCGTGCGATTGATGCTGTTGTTGCCGGTGCTGGTGGAGTGATTGAGTCACTTGCTGGACGTGCAACTCGTGCAACATGGATCGATATGAGTACTAACGACCAAGATGAAACATTGCGTCTTGGTGCCTTGTGCGAAGCAAAGGGCATCAATGTGCTTGAGTCGCCTGTAACTGGCGGTGTGCACAAAGCGGCACACGGAGATATCACTGTGCTTGTCGGTGGCGAAGAAGCAGTATTTAAAGCACATGAAAAAGCGCTTAACGCAATGGGCCGGCCAGTGTTGTACATCGGCAAGTTGGGTAGTGCCGCAGTGATCAAAGTAATTACCAACATGCTGGCATTCATTCACTTGGTAGCAGCAGGTGAGGCGTTGATGCTTGCCAAGCGCGGTGGTCTCGACCTCGGCGTGGCCTTTGAGGCGATCAAGCAATCATCTGGCAATAGTTTTGTGCATGAAACAGAAAGCCAAGTAATTCTCAACGGGAGCTACAACATCAACTTCACCATGGACTTGGCACTCAAGGACATGGGTTTTGCGTTGGAGTATGGAAAAGAGTTCGGCGTGCCTCTTGCATTGGCGACTTTGACAAATGAGCAATTTGTATTGGCAAAGGCTGCCTATGGCGGTGAAGCATGGTCGTCGCAAGTAGTCAAGTTGCTTGAAGATGCAACTGGCTCAGACTTGCGTGCACCTGGGTTTCCTGCCGAACTGGAATAGGGTTCAGCCAACGCGTTAGGTGCAGTTGGGGGACTCATGGATCACAAGCAGACTCGCAAGGAATTAGCAGCTGCATTTCGCTGGGCTGCCAGACTTGACTACCACGAAGGTGTGGCAAATCATTTCAGTGCTGCTGTCAGTGACGACGGACAAGATTTTTTGATCAACACTCGGGGCATGCACTTTTCTCGTGCTCAGGCGAGTCGGTTGGCATTAGTAACTTCATCTGAGCGAGCCTCTGATCCAGTTGCGGAGAACGTAGATGCAACAGCTTGGATTTTGCATTCATATATTCATCGCAACGTGCCTCGGGCGAGATGCATTTTGCACACGCATATGCCTTATACGACGGCGCTTGCAAGCTTGAAAGATTTTGAGTTTTTGATGCTGGACCAAAATGCCTGCCGCTTTTATAATCGCATCGCTTACGACCGCCACTACGCGGGCATGGCGCTCGAGCCAACAGAGGGTGAGCGTGTTGCTTCGCTTCTAACTGATGGCAAAGACATCTTGTTTCTTGCCAACCACGGCGTGTTGGTGGTGGCCGACACGATTGCACAAGCCTTTGACGAGCTGTATTACCTAGAAAAAGCAGCCCAACTGCAGGTCATCGCACTCTCCACAGGGCGCGAACTGCAACTAGTCGATAACGAGACTGCCGCCCTTGCGTGCAAGCAGTGGCGCGAATACCCGGAGGCAGCAGAGTTGCACCTTGCAGCCTTGATGGACATTCTTGATATCGAGTCAGCCGACTACATTAAGTAAGGCACTTCAGCCCCCATCCAGTAGAAGAAAGAGCGTTCACTATGAAAGCAGCAGTTTGTCGCGAGTTTGGTAAGCCACTAGTTATCGAAGATGTTCAGCTTGCCGATGCTGGCCCAGGTGAAGTTCGAGTCAAGGTTTCGGCTGTTGCAATTTGCCACAGCGACATCACATATGCAGAAGGTTCATGGGGCGGAACTTTGCCAGCTATCTATGGTCATGAGTGCGCGGGTGTCGTTGAAAAAGTAGGAGCCGATGTCACAACTGTAAAAGTTGGCGAGCATGTTGTCGTCACGCTGATTCGCTCGTGCGGACACTGCCATGGTTGCAGCATGGGCAACCCAGTTACCTGCAGTACGCAGTTTCCTCTCGATGCCAAGTCACCAATCACCGACGCAAAAGGCAACTCGATTGTGCAGAGCATGCGAACAGGCGGATTCGCGGAGTTCGTGCTTGTGCATGAGTCGCAGTGCGTGACGGTTCCAAAAACAATTCCGATGGCAAGTGCATCGCTCCTTGCTTGTGGAGTCATCACTGGCTTTGGTGCGGTTACCAATACCGCTAAAGTCCCAGCCGGCAGCCACGTAGTTGTTATCGGCACAGGCGGAGTTGGCCTCAATGCGATTCAAGGTGCTCGCGTGAGCGGCGCACGCACGGTTATTGCTATTGACATTGCCGACAACAAGATTGCAGCCGCAAAAGAATTTGGGGCAACACACGGTGTCAACTCAAAAACAGAAAATGTTGCCGAGCGAGTACTCGAACTCACAGATGGCCGTGGGGCCGACTATGTGTTCGTAACAGTTGGCGTCAAGTCGGCATTCGATTCGTCCTACGGCATGTTGGCCAAGAGCGGTTCGGTGGTGTTGGTGGGTATGCCAGCAAGCGGCGTGATGTCCGAAATTGATCCAGGCACGATGGCTGCGTACAGCCAAAATATCCTGGGTTCAAAGATGGGTTCCGCACGGATTCAAGTCGACATCCCAAACCTTGTTGGCTTGTACAACCAGGGTCGTGTCAAGTTGGATGAACTCGTCACCAAGACGTATCCAATCGAAGAAATCAATGAAGCAATTGACGCAGTAAAGCGCGGCGAAGCACTTCGCAACGTGATTGTGTTCTAGGCGACTGTTAACCGATGAAAATTGTCGACGTCAAAACATTTGTGGTGGGAAACCCACCTCCACGTTTTGGCGGTCGCTATTTTATTTTTGTCAAACTCACTACTGATTCAGGCATTACTGGAATTGGTGAGGTCTACACAGCAACATATTCTCCACATCTTGTAGCCAAGATGATTGAAGAAGTTGCACAAAGACACGTTGTTGGAAGCGATCCATTCCATATCGAGATGATGTGGCGCAATGTGTACGGCCGCGGATATTCATTGCGGCCAGATCTCACAACGGGCGGAATCGTCAGTGGTATCGAAATGGCCATGTGGGACATCTGTGGCAAAGAGACCGGCAAACCGGTTTACGAGTTGCTGGGAGGCCGTGTTCACGAAAAATTGCGCGCGTACACCTACTTGTATCCACCGGTCGGTGTCGATGTGTATGCAGATGACCCTGTGTATAGCGACCCCGATGCTGCTGCTGAAGCTGCAGTGCGCGAAGTTGAGCGCGGTTTCACTGGAGTCAAGTTTGATCCGGCTGGAAGATACTCGGTGTTCGATGGTCGCCAACCTGCATTGCATGCAATTGACCTCTCGGTCAAAATGGTTCGCGCGGTACGCGAAGCAATTGGCACTCGAGCAGACATATTGTTTGGCACCCACGGTCAATTCAGTGCATCTGGCGCGATACGGCTTGCCAAGCAACTCGAGAAGTACGACCCGTTGTGGTTTGAAGAACCGGTTCCGCCGGACTCCCCAGAAGAAATCGCCAAGGTTGCTCGCGCAACGAGCATTCCTGTTTCAGCAGGTGAGCGACTGACAACAAAGTACGAATTTCATCAGCTTCTCAAAACTGGAGCCGCATCGATACTGCAACCGAACCTAGGTCGCTGTGGCGGATTGCTCGAAGGCAAGAAGATTGCTTCCATGGCCGAGGTGTATCACGCGCAAATCGCACCGCACATGTATTGCGGTCCAGTTGTTGCCGCTGCCAATATTCAGTTGGCAACATGCACGCCGAACTTTTTGATTCTTGAAACCATTCAGGGGTGGCAAGGCTTCCATGCCGATCTCGTAAAAACCTCAATCAAATATGAGGGTGGCTTCATTATCCCGCCAACCGAACCTGGTCTTGGCATTGAACTGAATGAGAAAGTCGCTCTTGCCAATCCATATACCGGCAGCGAGTTGCATCTCGAGATGAGTTCGGTGCCAGCCACGCTGCTGTAGTTTTTGATCATCATGACTCTTGGTCGCGCGCTCCCACTCTGGCAAGAAGGCGCGCGGTTTGACGCATCCAGTCGCCGCAGTGCTGTAGATGGTGTTGTCGAGTCCGATGTCGTGATTGTCGGTGGTGGTTACACCGGTTTGTGGACAGCCTTTTATCTCAAGCAACTCGCGCCGCAACTATCGGTAGCGATCGCTGAATCTCAATTTGTTGGCTTTGGAGGGAGTGGTCGCAACGGAGGTTGGTGCAGTGCATTTTTGCCAATGTCGCCAAGCGAAATGTCTGCCGAACATGGTGCTCAAGCAATGCGCTTTTTGCAAGACCAAATGTTTGCAACTGTGGACGAGATTGCTCGTATTGCTCAGTCAAACAATATTGACTGTGATTTTCACAAGGGTGGAACCATCACATCAGCTTCAGACTCTGCACATGTGGAGCGGTTGCATCACTACATAGACGATTGGCATGCTGCCGGCTTTAGTGATTCGGATATGACTTGGGAAAGTGCTGAACAGATTTCGAAGCGCGTTCACGTTTCGTCCGCTCTTGGTGGCATGTATAGCCCGCACTGCGCTGTTGTGAACCCGTGGAAGTTGGTGACGGGGTTGGCGCAAACGATAGAAAATCTTGGCGTCGTGATTTTTGAGGATTCACGAGCGCTAGCGATTGAGCCACGCAGGGTTGTGCTCGAGCGGGGTGAAGTTCGAGCTAAGTGGGTGGTTAACGCTCTTGAGTCCTTTACCTCGCAACTCCCTGGTGGCAAGCGAAAGATTGTCCCGCTGTATTCGCTGATGGTGGCAACCGAGCCACTTTCTGAGAGTGTTTGGCGGTCGTTGGGATGGGCAAATCGTGAAACGTTTGCCGATGGTCGCAATATGGTCACTTACGCGCAACGAACCGCAGATGGCCGCATCGCATTTGGTGGTCGCGGAGCGCCGTATCACTTTGGGTCGAGTATCTCTGATCGTTACGACCGCAACAAAACAATTCATGGTCGGCTCGAACAAACTGTGCGAGAGATATTTCCTCAGGTAGCCGACGCGCAATTTACGCACCACTGGGGTGG
>JBIIWI010000057.1:0-8647 GCA_044339005.1 Ilumatobacteraceae bacterium | reverse complement strand
ACGGAGAATACGACAGGTACTGCGCCAGCTGCCATACCGACTCGTGTTGTCATTGTGGATGAAGACTTTCGTCAACCATCAGAGAGTGATTTCCCGTCAGACACTGCATCGCAGTCTGTGCACCAAGCACCTACATCTGTTCGGGTGTTGATCACAGATGATGATGTTGCCCAAGACCTCGACGCCGAAATAATTGTTGGCACTCAGTGGAGCGATGGGCCGAAGTCGCGCCGACTATTGGGCATGCTCGTCAGCAAGATTGCTGGGGGCAACAAGCGCAAGCGTCTCGTGATGACGGGTTTTGGCTTCGTAATTTTTATTGGTATTGCACTCGTTGTCTTGGCATCACCAATCGTTGCAGTCAGAACAGTGCAAGTTGAAGGCGCAAAATATGCAGACGCCGCATTGGTGCGAAGTGTCTCTGACTCGCTCAAAGGCAAGTCGGTCCTCACAGTCGATACTAAAACTGCAAGTGAGAGACTTGAAAGCGACCCTTGGATCAAATCTGCCCGCATCACAACGAGCCTTCCGAGTCGCGTATTGATTCAGATCAACGAGAGAATTCCCGTTGCGTGGTTTCTTGGAGTCGATAATCGAGCCCGTGTAATTGATGAAGACGGTTTAGTGCTGAGTGTGGTGGAGGGGCGGCCAACGCAATACATGTGGATCGAAGGAACTGGTCCAAATTTGACCGCGGGGGCGAGTTCGGCAGCCGCGTATAGGGCGGCGGGTCAGTTGGCGATGTCATTGCCAAGTGAGCTTGCGCCAATGGTCAAACATTTGGGCGTTGCTGGTACTGAAGAAATCACGATGACCCTCAAAACTGGCACAGTTATTAACTTTGGGGCTCCTGTAGATATGCGTAACAAACTCGTCAATGTTGTGGTCTTACTGCGCCGTCAAGATGTCAATTCAATAGTCGGTATCGACGTGTCAACGGGGACTCCAGTAGTTCAGTCGTGATCACAGCCAGGGCGAACGATCAACTAGCCTGTACCCAACATAGGAACCGGTGTCTGTGACAGTATAAATACCGTTGTCGCGGACGCTTCGTAGGAGGATTTCATAATGGCTGGTGCACCACAAAACTTTTTGGCGGTTATCAAAGTAATTGGAGTGGGCGGAGCGGGCGTAAATGCCATCAATCGCATGATCGACTCCAACCTGAGGGGCGTCGAATTTGTGGCTGTAAACACCGACGCGCAGGCGTTGTTGATGAGTGATGCAGATTTCAAAATTGACATTGGTCGCGAGATCACACGCGGTCTTGGAGCAGGCAGTGATCCAGCAATTGGTCAAGATGCGGCAGAAGCAAGTCGTAGCGACATTGAAGAAATTGTTAGTGGCGCAGACATGGTGTTCATTACCGCAGGTGAAGGTGGTGGTACCGGTACTGGTGCAGCTCCAATCATCGCAGAGATCGCTCGCGCCGCTGGCGCGTTGACTGTAGGCATCGTTACTCGTCCATTCGGTTTTGAGGGTCGTCGTCGTGCCATGCAAGCAGAGGCTGGTATCGCCAAGTTGCGCGACAAGGTCGACACATTGATCATCATTCCAAACGAACGACTCCTCTCGGTTGCCACCGAGAAGACAAGTTTGCTCGATGCCTTTAAGCGCGCTGATGAAGTGCTGTTGCAAGGTGTTGCTGGAATCACCAACTTGATCACCACACCTGGTCTGATCAACACCGACTTTGCTGACGTCAAAATGATCTTGACAAATGCGGGTACCGCATTGATGGGTACAGGCAAAGCAAAAGGCGATAATCGCGCGATTGCAGCTGCAACTGCCGCTATCAACTCGCCACTGCTTGAGTCTTCGATTGAGGGCGCACGCGGTATTTTGCTCAATATCACTGGGCCGTCGGACATGGGATTGTTTGAACTCAATGCTGCTGCCGAGATTGTGCACGCAGTCGCGCATCAAGATGCAAACATCATTTTCGGTACCGTGATCAATGACGAACTCGAAGACGAAGTACAAGTCACAGTTATTGCTGCAGGGTTCGATCGTTCTGATTCGGGCATGTCTCGTTCATCGAGAGGTGATGGTCGTGCCGATACTCGTGGTGAGCCACGTGGAAGTCGCATCAAAGAGTTGTTTGGTACTGGCGAAGATCCATTGCGTGATTCTTCCGATGGCTTTGACGTTCCAGACTTTTTGAAGTAACAACTGCGGATGGTTGGCGCATTCGCCACCGAATCTGTTATTGAATCTGCCATTCAAGCTGCGATTAAATGATCACGAATCAAGAACTTGTAGCAACTCGCGTTGCCGAACTCCGCGATCGAATTGCGCGTGCCGGTGGTGTCGGGGTTGGCATCGTTGCTGTTACAAAAACCTTTGGGATCGATGCCTGGAGCGACGCGAAGTTTGCGGGCTGTGAAGCAATTGGTGAAAACTATGCCCAAGAATTGATTGCAAAGTCACAGCAGGTTGACCGTGCTGATCGACTACCTGTCCATTTCATTGGGCAATTGCAGACCAACAAAATCAAGTCATTATTTGACATTGTTGACGTATGGCAGTCGGTGGACAGGGCAGCGGTTGTAGGTGAACTTGTGAAGCGACACGCAGCCCGGGTAACTGACGGGCGGTGCGAAATGCTGTTGCAGGTCAACACCACCAGCGAAATTGACAAGGGAGGGTGCGATCCTGTCGAAGCAAAGACCCTTGTAGACCAAGCCCGCCGTGGCGGATTAGCGGTCACGGGGCTGATGACCGTTGGCCCGACCGATTTGGACCCAGCTAAGACTCGTGCCGCTTTTCGGCTGCTTAAGCAAATGGCTCTAGATCTGGGGGTCGAGCAGTTGTCAATGGGTATGACTGCCGACGTTGAAATTGCGGTTGAAGAAGGGTCCACATTGGTGAGGGTCGGAACCGCGCTATTCGGCCAACGTCCACGTTCGCTCTAGTTGGGTGTTGTAACCTACTTCTGATGTCAATGTTTCGACGAGCAATGGACTATTTGGGTCTTGGCCCGGATGACGCCTATGACGACTACGACGCGTCGCTAGCCGTTGAGCGCCCTGCTGCTCGTGCGGCGCGCGGTGGTGGAGCGGTGCGTCGCCCTCAGCCACAGCAATATGTTGATGACTACGAAGATGAAATTGAAGACGAGTTCGAAGAAGCACCACGGCCACGAACTGCAGCACGACCAACTACCGTTCGCGCGCAAGCGCAACGTGATGACTCGAGTGTGCAGCTTCGACCAAGTGGTTCAAGCACTGGTGGCACAGTACGCAAGCTCACGCAGACAACTGCTGAACCGATTGCAATTCGTCCAACTCGATATGACCAAGCAAAAGAAATTGCTGACTTGTTGAGGTCCGGACAATCAGTAGCGATGAATATCGGTGCTGCTGATTCAGAAATTGCGCGACGACTGATTGATTTTGCAAGCGGCGTTACTTACGGAATCGAAGGCAAAATGGAAAAGATTGCACCAGGTGTGTTTCTGTTGACACCTCGTGGCACACGCGTTATTCGTGACTGAACTTCTTTGCTCCCTTGTAGGTCTCTACACGTACCTCATTATCGGAAGAGTGATTCTTTCGTGGTTTCCTGCGAACCCAAACGGACCTCTCGGTCAGGTCGTACGAGTCGTGATGATGCTGACAGATCCTGTGCTGATACCAGTGAGGCGCGCTTTGCCTCTTGCGGGGCCGCTTGATCTTTCACCCCTTGTGGTGTTGCTGTTTTTACAGATTGTTGTACAAGGCTTATTGCTTCGCTGCTAGGCATCAAGCCAGTAGCACGCATTTGCCTTTACAATGACGCACCGTGACTTATCCAAAGGTTGATCCTCAACCGAACTTTCCGGCAGTCGAAAACGAGACGCTCAATTTCTGGGCTACTGACGGCACGTTTCAGGCTTCAATTGATCAACGCGACGCTGGAACCAATGGCGTAAATGAATATGTGTTTTATGACGGACCACCGTTTGCTAACGGTCTACCGCACTACGGACACCTGCTCACTGGGTTTGTAAAAGATGCTGTTCCTCGCTATCAAACGATGCAAGGTAAGCGAGTTGAACGGCGTTTCGGATGGGACTGTCATGGATTGCCCGCCGAAGCAGAAGCAGAGCGTCAGTTAGAGATTTCTGGACGACAAGCAATCACCGACTTCGGTATTGAAAAATTTAATGACTACTGCAAAGAGTCTGTGCTTCGTTACACAAGCGACTGGGAGCGTTATGTAACCCGCCAAGCTCGCTGGGTTGATTTTGCTAACGACTACAAAACGCTTGATGTCTCGTATATGGAAAGCGTGATGTGGGCATTTAAGACTCTGTGGGATAAGGGTTTGATTTATGAAGGATTTCGCGTGCTGCCGTATTCATGGGCACTTGAAACACCTCTGTCAAATACTGAAACACGTATGGACGACGCCTACAAGCAGGTTCAAGATCCTGCACTGACTGTTGCGTTCGTGCTCGAAACTGGTGAATCATTGCTTGCATGGACGACCACTCCGTGGACGTTGCCAAGCAACTTGGCGCTTGCTGTTGCGCCAGACGTGAGTTATGTGCGGGTTCGCCACAACGGAACTATTTATATCTTGGCCGAAGCGCGACTTGGTGCATATGAAAAAGAGTTAGAAGGCGCTGAAGTCATGGACACGGTGCTTGGTGCGGCACTTGTCGGTCGCACGTACACGCCAATGTTCTCGTACTTTGCTGACCAACCAGATGCATTCCGAATCATTGCGGGCGACTTTGTAACGACGGAAGACGGAACTGGGGTAGTGCACTTAGCCCCTGGCTTCGGTGAAGACGACCAACGAGTGTGCAGTGAAAATGGCATTGGGCTCGTTGTACCAGTCGATAGCCGAGGATTGTTTACGAGTGAAGTACCTGACTTCGAGGGAATGTTGGTATTCGATGCCAACCCGCTGATTATTCGCGAACTGAAATCGCGCGGCATCGTATTGCGTCACGAAACATACGATCACGCTTATCCGCATTGCTGGCGTACAGGAAAGCCGCTCATCTATAAAGCAGTGAGCTCATGGTTCGTCAACGTGACAGCGGTGAAAGAGCGCATGGTTGCTCTCAACGAGGAGATCACGTGGGTGCCTGATCACTTGAAGCACGGAAGCTTCGGTAAATGGCTAGAAAATGCGCGCGACTGGACGATTAGTCGCAATCGCTTTTGGGGATCTCCGATACCTGTTTGGCGCAGTGATGATCCTGCATATCCGCGCATTGACGTGTACGGGAGTCTTGCCGACCTCGAACGAGATTTTGGCGTTGTAGTTACCGAACTGCATCGACCAGTTGTTGACGATCTGGTGCGGCCGAACCCAGATGATCCAACGGGAAAGTCGATGATGCGAAGAGTTCCCGAAGTTCTCGACTGCTGGTTTGAGAGTGGCTCGATGCCGTTTGCTCAAGTGCATTATCCATTCGAGAATCAGGAATGGTTTGATCAGCACTATCCCGGTGACTTCATTGTTGAATACATCGGTCAGACGCGCGGCTGGTTTTACACGCTGCATGTTTTAGCAACGGCCTTGTTCGACCGTCCAGCTTTTTCCACATGCGTGAGTCACGGAATTGTCTTGGGTGACGACGGCGCAAAGATGTCCAAGAGTCTTCGCAACTACCCAGATCCAATGAAGGTGTTTGACACATATGGCGCTGATGCCATGCGTTGGTATCTGTTGTCTTCTTCGATTTTGCGTGGATCAGATTTTGCGGTAACCGAAGAAGGCATTCGCGACACGGTGCGTCAAGTGATGTTGCCGTTGTGGAACAGCTGGTATTTCTTGTCATTGTATGCAAATGCCGAGTCAATGACCGGTGAGGTTCGCTACGACTCAACGAATGTCTTGGATAGGTATGTCTTTTCAAAATTGAAGCGTTTGATTGAGGACACGACGGTGTCGATGGATCAATACGACATCTTCAACGCCTGTCAACAAGTGCGTACGTTTTTGGACGTACTGACAAATTGGTATATCCGTCGCAGCCGCGACCGATTCTGGAAGGGCGACAAGGACGCAATCGATACGTTGCATACTGTGCTGCAGGTGTTGACCCGCATTGCTGCACCTCTGCTGCCGTTAACCACGGAGAAGATTTATAAGGAACTCACGGGTGAGCGAAGCGTGCACTTGGAGAACTGGCCAGACGCCAGCATTGTGCCGAGCGATGACGAGCTTGAAAAAGTGATGGATCAAGTCCGGGACGTGTGTTCGACAACTCTTTCATTGCGCAAGGTGCATTCGCGTCGCGTTCGACTACCGCTTGGAGAACTCACGGTTGCCTCGCCGTTGGCCAATGCATTGCAGTCATTTGTCTCGATCATTACCGACGAGGTAAACGTTCATAAAGTGACTCTCACTACCGAACTAGGTCAAGTGGCGAAGCACGAATTGCAGCTCATTCCTGCTGCTCTTGGTCCACGCCTTGGCGCCAATACTCAAAAAGTGATCGTTGCCGTAAAGAAGGGCGACTGGTCAATCAACGGTGATGAAGTTATTGCCGGTGGGGTTGCGCTTGAGCCGCATGAGTTTCAGGTCAAACTCGTGGCGGCTTCAGGAGATACTGAAACGATTGCGAGCGCGGCCCTGGCCGATGGTCAAGGGATCGTGTTATTGGATATCGAGTTAACAGATGCATTGCTGGCAGAAGGTGCAGCGCGCGACATCGTGCGGATGGTGCAACAGGCACGCCGCGAGGCTGGGCTAGCTGTTTCTGACCGAATTGTGTTGACGCTCGGTTTGCCAGAGTTACTGCAGTCACAAGTGTCCCAATTTGAGGCATATATTGCCTCGGAAACCCTTGCGCAGAGCATTGAGTGGGCTAGTGACCGAGAACCCACGGGAGATTTGGATGGGAATCCCGTCCATATAGGTGTCGATCAAGTACGGTAAAGCGCCAAGTTCGAGAGGGAAACATGCCAGCAGCATCAGCAAAGAAAAAGGCGTTAGCGAAAAAGGCCCAGGCCAAGAAGTTGGCTGCGCAAAAGGCACTCGCCAAGAAGAAGTCCGATCTGGCTAAGAAAGTAGCGGCGAAGAAGAAGGCTGATTTGGCTAAGAAAGTCGCTGCACAGAAAAAACTTGCCGCACAGAAGGCTCTTGCAAAGAAGAAAGCTGATCTGGCTAAGAAACTTGCTGCACAGAAGAAGCTCGCTGAGCAGAAGGCTCTGGCGAAGAAGAAGGCTGATTTGGCCAAGAAAGTCGCTGCGCAGAAAAAACTTGCTGCACAGAAGAAGCTCGCTGACCAGAAAGCACTCGCTTTAAAGAAAGCCGAGTTGGCCAAGAAAGTGGCGGCCAAGAAAGCTGCCGAGGCAGCACGAAAGAAGGCAATGCGCGAAAAGGAAATGGAGCGCAAAAAAATTGCAGCCCAGCGCAAGAAAGATTTGGCCTTACAGCAGAAGCTCAAGGCACTTGCTGCCAAAGAGGCGGCAAAAGAAAAGGCACGCATTGCTGCTGAAAAGCTGGTACTCAAAGCAGCACAAGAAGCCGAGAAGGCTCGCATTCGCGAAGAAAAAGAAGCTGCTCGACTCGCATTGGCTGCCGAAAAAGAGGCTGCACGTGCAGCTGCAGAGCGTGCGAAGCGTAAGCCAGAACCACCGCCACGTCCAAAGCCGATATTGACTGAGTTTGCAGACGGAATTCAAGCCACAAAAGATTTTGATCTGAAATTCTTGGCAAGTCAGCGTGAGCTCATGCTTGAAAAGAAAGCCGTGTTATTGCGTCAGGCGTTGCGACTTGATGATGAAGCAAATTCGCTTATTCAGGATGTTGAAATGGGCGATGTGCAGTTTGACGAAGAGGGCGGCGAGGGCGACACCATGGTGGTTGAGCGTTCACGTGACCTCATGCTTTCGGCGCAAGCAAGGCAGATCATTGAAGAGTTGGATGCTGCACTCGAGCGAATCAAAACTGGTGAGTATGGATATTCCGTGCACAGTGGTTTGGCGATTCCTCGCGAGCGACTCAAAGCGATTCCGGAAACAACCGAATCTGTTCTTGAGCGTGTCGGTGGCATTGGCCGTCGATGACCGACGCCGCACCAGACGCGCCTCACTCAAAGCTTTCGGGTAGCCGATTGACGTTGGTCAAAGCAATGCGTATGAGTCTGTTGGTAGCTTCGGTCGTAGCGCTGCTTGATCAATTGACTAAAGCCTGGGCGCTTCGCGATCTCGCTGATGGACGCATCATTCATGTGATTTGGACCATGCAATTTAATTTGACCTACAACCGGGGTATGGCCTTCTCGCGCGGAACCGGAATAGGTCCTGTTATTGGCGTTATTGGTTTGATTGTTGTGGTGGTACTGCTGCTGTCTTTGCGTCGGGCCGACAATGGTTTAACGCGTTTAGCGACTGGTCTGATCGTTGGCGGGGCAGTAGGAAACATTCTGGATCGACTCTTTCGAGGGTCCGGTTGGATGCGTGGTGCTGTTATTGACTTTATTGATTTTCAATGGTGGCCTGTGTTTAATGTCGCCGACATGGCAATCATGGTTGGAGCCGCGACAATGATTCTGGCAATGCTCAAGTACAACTCGCAGATCGAACGAACGGACGGCCAATAGTGCTGAATGAAATAATTCCTGCAGCGCTTAATGAACAGCGTCTGGACCGCATCGTTGCTCTCATCGCCGACGTAAGTCGCGCCTCTGCTGCTTCGC
>JBIIWI010000056.1:0-8908 GCA_044339005.1 Ilumatobacteraceae bacterium | reverse complement strand
ATCAACAGATGTTTCAGCAATAAGTAATGGTCAAGTACTCGAGCGTCATGGTCTTGCCAGTTTGTTCGATGTCATTCGGTGGGTTACATATCTCGGAATCGTTCTACTCATCGGAGGCATTGGGTTACTGCAAGCAGTACGCACCGACCGTTTGTCTCCACGCTCGACACTTGCGCTCATGGGCGGTTGGGCCTTTGCTGCATTGGGCACTCTTGAGGGCCTGATTGCGTATGGCCCACACATTTCGGGGTACAAGATCTACAAGGCAGTAGATCTTTCGTTGCTTTCTGAAACGCTGACGACGCAATACGGCAAGATGCAACTTGCTCGACTTGTGTTGTTGAGCATCATTGGAGCACTTATTGCTGTTATCCAGTTTCGTGGCACGTGGTGGTGGAAGTTTGGTGCATGGGCTTCGCTTGTGGGGATCACTCTCACCTTGTCGTTGGCAGGCCACCCTGTCGCAACAAACCCAGTTGCGTTAAGCGTTGGTCTCGATATGTTGCACATGCTTGCCGTATCGCTGTGGGTGGGTCCATTGATGATCATTGTGTATGACCGCAAGATGTGGCTTGCAAATGACGAATCAACTTCGGCACCTTCGTTGCGGTGGTTTTCTCGCACCGCAGGTTTTGCAGTGCCGGTCATCGTGGTTACTGGCGTAATTCAATCTTGGTTGATGATGGATGGCTTTGGGCAAATATTGGAGAGTCGTTACGGACGAACTCTCATCGTCAAGGCATGCCTTGTTATCGTTTTAATTGCGCTTGGTGCAGTGTCACGTGTAGCAATGCAACGCAAGCAATCTGGCTCACTGCGCCAGTCAATGGGCATCGAAGTGTTGTTTGCGATCATCATCTTGACGATTACTTCGGCGCTTGTCGCAATGCCACAAAAGGGGACTATCGAACCAGCACCTCTTTCATCCACCATTTTCCAGGGGCAGATGATTGTTGAATTGTCGCTCACTTCCGCGCGCGTTGGGCAAAGCGAGGTTCATGTGGTGGTTGCGCGAGCAGACGGCACCTTCGTGCAGATTGACTCGGCTACTGCTCGCATGTCGATGCCATCTCGCAACATACCCAATGGCCCAATTGTTCTTTCAGAGACCGGGTCCAATCACTTTTCTGGCGTAACTGAGTTTGCGTATTCAGGTGAGTGGGTAGTCGAGATCTTGGTCAAGGAAACGGCAAGCTCAACTACGTTGTTCAAAATGGCTGTTGATATCAAAAAATAATTTGTTACTTGGTTTTTAATATCACAAGATGGTGGCCTAGACCAGATGCTTCGTCAATGAATTGGTCGCCAATCGTTTCAAAACCATTTCGTTCATAAAAGTACAGTGCTCTATCTCGAGCCCGTGCCCAAACGTATGTTGATTCAAGTGTTTTTGCTCGTGTGATTCCTGCCTGGAGCAGTATGTTGCCGAGTCCTTTGGATTGCAGATGCTTCGCTACAGCCATACCGCGCAGTTGTGTTGCGGGAGCAGTCTGATCGAGTGGCCATGGGCGAGGCAACCATGTAGAACATGCGACCAAAAGGCCGCTCTCACGAATTCCAAGGTTCACTGATCCTTCTGTGTCATCATCTGCATAGCGAGGATCCTGAGACGGTGTTCCGTCTCTCAGTACTGCCATACGTAATACGAGTACCTCGGAAGTTGGCACTTCTTCAACAAAATAACTCTCAGCCATTGATGCTCACATTCGTACCGTTTTGTGCAGCAGATTGATACATGGCATCAACGACCATATGTGCTCGCAATGCAACATTGACGTCTGGAAAAGCGTGAGTGTGTGTGGCGACTGCATGCACAAAAGCGACATCGGCATTCGTTGCACCAAAGGCGAGTGGTTCAGTGCGCGCGAGCAACTCATCATTCGCGAGAGACCCGGAAGTACCGTCGCTGTCGTGCCACTCAACTGGGCCAAACCATTCGTGACCACGCATCGTGATCGTTCGATTTTCACAAAACACTTCCACACTTCGTTGACTTGGTCGTGTCAGATTGTCATGCCATATGGATGACAAGGTTCCAACTGCGCCATTCGCAAACTGCATTGTTGCACTCACCGAGTCTTCGATACCTGGATGTCCATGAAAGTTGTGTGATCGCATGCTTGTGTTGGTGATGTCACCGATCAGGAAGTGCAACATATCTACATCATGAATGCTGTGCTCAAGCAGAGTTCCCGCGCCCGCACGATCCACATCTTTGCGCCAGTCGGATGCGTAGTAGCTCTGAATTGGAATGAATTGATCATCTCTAAACACCACATTCATGACCCGTCCGGCTTTTGGGTCAGTGATTAACTCGCGCGCCCACAAATAACTCGGTGCATGACGTAGAACTAAACCTGTTTGATTGATTGCTCCACTTGCATTTATGTTTTCTACGAGCAATTTGGCTTCAGCAAGGGTTGGTGAAAGGGGCTTTTCACAGAACACTGCTTTGCCAGCTGCGATGACTTTTTCAACAAGCCTGCGATGTTCAGAAGTCCACGTGCACACATAGACCGCGTCGGCTGATGCAATTACTTCGTCCTCTGAGGCGCACTGCACATGACCACTTGCTGTACAAAAAGACTGTGCACGATTGGTGTCTGGATCGTAAGCGCCTGCGCGCACAATATTTGCACCACCTCGCTTAAGACTCTTGGAGTGATAAGTGGCAATGAAACCGGTTCCTAAAAACCCAATGCGTACTGGATCGAAAGTCATTGCGCTTTACTGTAGTTGCACGCCCGACTGACCCAAATAACGCACATCCACAACGCGGTCAGATAACCGTGTTGCCTCATTGTGGTCATGGGTGACATGCACCACGGTGGTTTTGCGAGCACGCAGGAGAGCACCGATGTCGTCAAGCAGTCGATCGTGAAGTTCTGCATCGAGACCGGTGAGCGGTTCGTCGAGTAACAAAATAAATGGACCAGCAACGAGCGCACGTGCGACTGCAATTCGTTTTGCTTCGCCGCCGGAAAGTTGGCCCACGTCACGATGTGCAAGATCTTCCATGCCGATGAGACTCAGCATTTCGTTCACCTTCTCGATCTGCAGTGCTTTTGAAACTCGCTTAATTCGCAATGAGTAAGCGATGTTGTCAAAAACACTGAGGTGTGGAAATAGCTGGTTGTCTTGAAACACGAGGCCTACATCACGCTTGTGGGTCGGAATACCAGTCATCAGTTTGTTGTCAATCACCACAGTTCCTTGAATCGGTTGTTCAAGACCAGCAATCACCCGTAGCAGTGTTGTTTTGCCTGAACCACTTGGGCCAACAAGTGAGACAATTTCGCCACGTGCAACGCTCAGGCATGCATTGTCCAAAATGGTTCGGCCTTCATAGTTGATAGTGATGTCGGCGAGCGCAAGCATTACTTTGTCCTTCTGCTTGGTCGAAACATATCGATCAAAAATATTGCAGTCATGCTGATAACGACAATAATGACGCAGAGTGCATAGGCCTGAGTGCGCAACGTGTCACCGGGTCGTGAGAGGAGTCGCGAGATTGTCACCGGCAGAGTCTCACTGCCTCTGCGAGTGAGAAAGCTTGTTGCGCCAAACTCGCCGATTGAAACAGCGAATGCCAAAGCCGCTGATGCACCTATTGCGCGAGATATCAGCGGGCGATCAACAGTCAGCCATGTTTGCAGTGGCGTTGCCCCAAGGGTTGATGCGACCGACTGCAGGCCTCTAGGAATTTGTCGCACAACCGGCAACACGATTCGAACCACAAGCGGCAATGCAATCAAGGAGTGGGCGAGTGGGGTGATGATCCAGGCTGATCGAAAATCGTAAGGCGCGGTGTCGTATGTGATCAGAAGGCCAAGCCCAATAGTCACGGCAGAGACGGTGAGGGGCAGTATCGAAATGCGCTCGAGCCACACAAATCTCGATGATCCGTATGCAACGCCTAGAGACACCATGAGCCCAAGCACCGTTGCGATCACCATGGCGCATACTGCAAACTGCGCGCTGGTAGTTATCGCTGAGAAGGTTGTTGACGATGCAACCGCTCGCCATCCGCTAAGCGTAAAGCGTGTGGTGCCCGGTGTTGAGTGGGTAAGTGAGCGCCAGAGAAGCGCAGTTATTGGGGCGATGACAACCACAGCAGTGGAAAGCGCGATGCCATAGACCAGTGCAATCTGGCTGCGAGTACTTGGTGGTCGCATCTCTACAGATATTTGAGGGACTGCAGTTTTGCGGCTGTGCAAACTTGCCCACCACCACAGCATTGCCGTGAGCACAATCATCTGCAAAACCGAAAGCGCAAGCGCACCCGACATGTCGCCGATCAACACGCTGCGTGTATAGATCTCAGTTTCGATTGTTGATCTTGCGGGGCCACCAAGCGTGCGCACAATTCCATAAGAGGTGAATGCAAATAGTGCAATTACTCCGCTTGCAGTGGCGAGTGCACTGCGTAAAAGGGGCAGCGTTATCGTTCGAAAGACGGTTATCGGAGATGCGCCAAGTGTGCTTGCGGCTTGCTCAATGCCTGGATGTAGTTGCTCCCAACGCGCACCAACGATGCGCACCACAACGGTGAGATTGAAATATGCGTGCGCGACAATCAGTGCTAGTGCTGTGTAATGCAGTTGAGATGGCAGTACAGCCAAGAACGCTGCGCCGACCACCACTGTTGGCAACAAAAATGGAACGGTGATCAGAGCCTGCAAGGCGCGGTTACCTGCAAAAGCAAAGCGAGACAACACAAATGTTGCAGGGAGCGCAACAATCAAGGTCAGCGCAGTGCTTGCAAGTGCTTGCCAAGTGGTAAACCACAATGCTTGCCTGATTGAGGAATTATTGATGACATCTTTGAAGCCATCAAAAGTTGCACCACGCAAAATAATTGCCGTTGTAGGTATCACCAACATGAGCACCAAGAACACTGTTGGTGCAATCCAGAGCCAACGAGCACTGCACCTATACGGCGACAGCGTGATGTCGGATTGCGCAAGTTGATTCATGGTTATTTCACGTAGCTATTTCAGGACGATGGCAGACCACTCGTCAAGCCAGGCAGTGCGATTGGTTGCTATCACGTCTGCTTCAAGGCGCAAAGGGTTTTCTGGCCGCAGTGCATATTTGGTGAAAGCTTCTGGCAATACAGCACCATTGTTCACCGGAAAAACAAACTGGGTGAGTGGCAGATCGTTTTGAAATGTGAGATCAGTCAAGTAATCAATGAGCAACTTGGCTTCGGCTTCGTGCTTGGTGCCACGAAGAATGCCGACATACTCAATTTGTTCGAAGCAGGTGAGTGAAGCAACAGCCGTTGGTGCAGCATCAATAGGTGGGTCAGCAAAGATCACTTCGGCTGGTGGGCTCGATGAATAACTGACAACAATTGGCCTGTCACCTTTGCCCGATGCACCAGAGAATTCAGTGTTGTATGCCTGAGTCCAGCCATCCACCACCATGACTCCGTTGTCGCGCAGCGATTTCCAATACGACTGCCACCCGTCTGCGCCAAATTCGGCAATGGTCGCCATCAAAAAGGCAAGACCAGGCGAAGAGCTCAGCGCGCTTGGCACTCCCAATGTAAGTGGCGGAGCAATGTTGCGACTCTTAAACCAGGCAATGTCATAGTTAATGCACACGTCGCCGCTGTCTACCGGTGTTACTTCGTGTCCAGGAATATCGTGCAACAACGCCGCATCCATAGATGCAGTATTTGGTGTTTCGTATGCACTAAAAACATCTGTTTCGAGCGCGCGCGAGAGCAACGTGTTATCAACACCCCACAACACATCACCTTCTGGATTACCACTTGTGAGCACTGCTTTGGTTACTAATTCTCCGGCATCGCCACCCTGTACAACTTCCACCGCAATACCAGTTGCAGCGGTGAAGGCATCAAAAATGCCAGGAGTAGGAGTAAACGATTCGTGTGCAAGCAACGTCAGGGTGACTGGACCGTCGGTTGAGTCACTCGTCAATACTGTTGAATCCGTTGAAGCAGGCGAAGAAGAGCAACTCGCTGTCAAGATCGCGAGCATTCCTATTGCGATTAGGTATTTTCTCATCTCATGCCTCCAGGGCGTTTGGTTGAATAACAAAAAGCTGTCCGTGAGCGAGCGAAATTGTCGCGGTTGCTGCCACAAGTTCATTGCTCACACCTCGTGAAGAGTGGGCTTCAAGTGTTCCTTCATTGAGCGCCCACTTCAGGCCATCAGTAGTGACTCCAATTGCGTCACCGTGTTGTGCAATGAGTCCGACAACGTCGCCGACTTTTCCATGAATCGTGCAGAGGCCCGGTCCACGCAAAAGTTGTATTCGTGCGGTATCCCACAACGCCGACACTTCACAGTCTTTTAATGCTTTGTGCTGCATGGCGCTCAAGACGCCAAGTTGATGATCGAGTCGGCCACCACCACCTGTAACCAGCACAATTTGTCGTGACCCATGTGCGACTGCGGCCAGCAGCGCAAGTTCGGTGTCGGTCGCGTCTTTATCGCGGGGCATTCGCTGAACGGTCACACCGTTGACTTCGGCAGCAACAAGTACTGCCGGATCAACGGAATCCATATCGCCAACAACTAAGTTGACCCGCAAACCCAAGTCAATCGCACTATGCAGTCCAGAATCTGCAGCAATGACGTAGTCATGCTTGGGCAAATACTTGGCAACAGATTTAGCGATCGGGAGCCCTCCGATCACCACCACTGCAGTTGTCTCAACCATAACTTCGCTCCCGCGCTGGCATTATCCAGCAGGTAAGCGGGTCAGTGGCGGCGGCCACCCTCTCAGCCCGCCGATCCAGCGAACTCCCCGTGCGTACGACTCAATTGTATCGTGTTTAAAAATACTTAACGTCGAATGTCTGGTTCGATATAGATCCGCAGCGTGGCATCCACCACGCTTCGTGCTCGAACTTCGGCATCATCGATTGCTTGTGCAAGTTGAGCTACCGAGAGAGTGTTAACAAAATCAATCTTTGCAGCTAACAAAACTTCGTCTGGTCCAAGGTGCATGGTTCGCGAGTGCACGATACTGAGCACGCGAGGATCATCTTGTAGCGCTCGCTCAATGAGTTCTTGTTGTTCAGGAAGTGCAGCTTCACCCATCAACAAACCCTTCATTTCAATTGCGAGCACAGCGGCTATCACAATGAGTAGAACGCCAATTGTCAACGATCCTGCGGCGTCCCAACGGGCATCATGGGTGAAATGTGCAGTGAGTACGCCGGCAAGTGCAACGAGCAGTCCAACTTCGGCACCGACGTCTTCGAGCAACACCACAGGCAGTTCAGGTTGTTTTGAGGTTTTGATAAATCTCCACCACGACATCGATTTTGGTTTTACATGGTTGGCTTCTTTCATTGCTGTTCTCAATGAAAAAGTTTCGAGTCCAATCGCCACAACGAGGATGCCAATTGCGATGCCAAGATTTGTTGCTTCATGCGGATGCAGAAGTTTTTGTATGCCTTCATAAAATGCAAATAGTCCACCCATGCTGAACAACACGAGGGCCACAACGAACGACCAGAAATAGCGCTCACGACCAAAACCAAACTGAAACTCGGCATTGGGCGAGCGTTCCGAACGCTTTCCACCCACAAGGAGAAGTGCTTGGTTGCCGGTGTCTGCAGCCGAGTGCACAGCTTCTGCCATAAGGCCAGCCGAGCCGGTGATGGCTGCGCCTACGAATTTGGATACTGCAATTCCAAGGTTCGCCCCAAAGGCTGCATAGATTGCGCGCTTGCTCCCGTCGTTCACGGCTCCACACTGCCACAGTTGGGTTTGAATAAACAACACGGCGATAGTATTAATCCCGTGAGCCCCTTTGCCAGCATGACATCAGAGACCACTGACAAGTCCAACACCATCGTCACGGTCACGCCAATCGCGCACATCAAGTTGCTCGAGTTGCGTGATGCCGAGACAGAAGGCGAGCAGTTGGGTCTGCGCCTCGAGATCTTGTCCGAACCAGGCGAAGACTTCCGCTACGACTTGTCATTCGATTTTTTCACCAAAGCAGCATTTTCTGATGAGGTCCGAACAATTGACGGACTCAAGATCATCATTCCCGCAAAAGACATTGATTCGTTTCAAGACGCAGTGATTGATCATTCCGACACACAAGGTCTACTGATTCGTAATCCAAACAAACCAAAGTCTGCAAAGATCGAAGGTCTTGTCAACGACGATGATGTCTCTGCAGAGATCGAAGCGATTGTTGTAGCAGAGGTAAACCCGATGCTCGCATCGCACGGTGGCTTTGTTACTTTCGCTGGTCACGACAAAGAGGGCACTGCGTACTTCACGATGGGCGGCGGTTGCCACGGTTGTTCAATGAGTCGCCAGACGATGCTCGAAGGCGTAGGCACGATGGTGTCAGAGAAGATTCCTGCGATTACCAAAGTACGAGACCTCACCGATCACTCAACAGGCGCCAACCCCTTTTACTCGTAAGCAATTGCTTACAAACTTTTAGTTGTAGTCGGTAGTTTCGCGAATCTTGTCAAAGATTGGGTTGAGCGCTGCAAACACGTCACCTGCATCAATCAACTTTTGATGATCTCCAACAAACTTGATATGACCGTTGATGAAAGCTTCTTGCGCGTTGAGCACACCAGTCGCAACTGCAACTGCGGTGTCATATGGCTCTGTAAAGCGCACGTCTTCGGGTGATGATTCACCGTTTGCAAGTACGGCAACTCCATTGCCTACCTGCAAGTGATACACAACATCGCCGTGAGGTGTGCCGGTGACAACTTGAGTCAATCCAACTGAGTGAATTGAGGAGAGTTGTTGCAACTCGGTATTTGCCGCAACGGCTTCAGAAACTGCTTGTACCCAATCGGCTGACAAGTATCGAAGCTTCGACACCTGTCAGCCGATCTTTACGGTTGAGTACTTAAGCGGCAACCATGCTCACCGACTTGCGTCGCGAGAAC
>JBIIWI010000013.1:0-26873 GCA_044339005.1 Ilumatobacteraceae bacterium | reverse complement strand
GTAGGGTATGTCCTAGGTCACAGTTTCCAGCAGGGGTTTACCCCCCAACTGGAAGTCGCGCTCGCAAGAGCGCGCCGTTTGGACCGGTGCCGTCGGGGGGTTGGCACCGGTCCATTCGTGTATCTCGCGACGTTTTAAATCACGACGTTTTTAATCACGATGTTTTGTTTTGCGTGAGTGTGTTGTGATGAACAAATTTTCTCACGTGTCATTTCTTTCTGACTATGGAACGCAAGACGAATTTGTTGGTGTTGTTAAAGCAGTCATCGCCGACATCGCACCGCATGTCAATGTGATTGATCTTGTACACGATGTAACACCGTTCGATGTGCGCGCAGGTTCACTCGCACTTGCACGTTGCGTTCCATACGTTCCAACTGGTGTGGTACTTGCGGTTGTCGATCCAGGCGTAGGTGGATCACGACGCGCTATCGCAATCTCGGTAGGTGGTGGCAAGGGTGTGTTTATTGGCCCTGACAACGGTCTTTTGCCGGGGGCGGTTGCGCTTGCAGGTGGACCAGATCAGGCCGTGCTGCTGAATAATCCTGCATATCAATTGGCGTCGCCGGGCGACACGTTTGCTGGGCGCGATATTTTTGCACCAGCTGCCGCGCATCTTTGCAACGGTGTTGCGCTCACCGATTTGGGTGATGAGATCGACCCGAGTTTGTTGTTGCCAGGTGTTGTTCCACTACCTCGAGAAGAGGGCGGGCAGTTACTGAGTGAAGTGACATGGGTGGATCGATTTGGAAACTGCCAGTTGAATGTCGGGCCTGAAGATATCGAGAAGTGGGGATCACCACTGCGGATCATCATTGGCGCATCAGATCCAAGTAATCAGATTGTGCGCTCTGTACCAGTTGTGCGCAATTTTGCGGACATCGGTGGTGGCATTGGTCTTGTCGTCGATTCATATGGAATGCTCGCGTTGTGTGTTGACCGCGGGTCGGCAGCAGCCGAACTGCAAATTGGGCCAACCGACATGGTGGTGATTGCTCAAGATCCAAGTGCTGGTGCTGGGGTAGCAACGTCGGTGCGCTTAAGTGCGAAAAAGTGATCTGCTGCTCTCGTCGTAGGCGTAACATCGGATCATGAGACCCGCCACAACACTTGTTATTGGTTTGTTGCTTGCAGCAATTTTGGGTGCAGGCGTTTTGTCGCTGATGATGCGTTAAGCGTTGAGTTACTCGCTACCAAGAATCCACTAAAAAGAATTGAAACTCCACAGAGCAATGTGATTGCAAACGCACGGTCTTGACCAAGTCGACCAGCAAGCGTGCCACTTGCCGACAATACGAGTGTGCCTACTGCAATCAGTACATTGCCTCCCGCGAGTCGCTTCGGAGAAGTGACTGTGCGAGTAGTACTCGTCGCAGCCGCGGGGTTTTGTTTTCTGATTACACGCCACGCCGACCACAATGCGCCAACAATGATGAACATTGCAGGAACACCCGACCCGACGGCCGCAAGAATTCGCGGCGCTGCACCGAAGATTTCTCGACCAGCAGGAAACTCAGTGGAAACTACTTGTGATTTTGTTGGTGCAATCAACACCACTCCCGTTGCAAATCCTGATAACCACACAAGCCAGTTACGAACAATGTTTCCTGCGCGAAAACCGATGAGCAGGTAGACGGTTCCAAGTGCAAGCCACGCCACGTTGAGTACGGCGCCGGCCAAAAAAAAGACTCGAAATGCCATCAAGTTCCAGCCAGAACTCTCGGCCCACCACAGCGCACCTGATCCAATGGCGAAGAGCGCCATTGCAATAGTCCAGGCGAATTCGTGTGGCTGGCGCCGGCGCAACCAGCGATCAAAGGTGCTCAGAGTAAATGCGCATGCAATCAAGGTCGCAGCACCGGCCAATGCGGAGTTCAACTCGTTGTGCGCCGATTGGGCAGCCATAATCTCGGTCATGCTGTAGGCCGCGATGTGGGCAAAACTCATGGGCGCAGGCTAGTTGGGCAAATTGATTTTTGGATTGTCTGTTCAGTGACGGATGTCTTGCCTGCATAAGGCCCTGAGCCTGGTCACGGACTTCGTGAATTCATGCACGAGCGCCTACCCTTCTCAGGGTGACAGATCTTGTGAAACCCCCTTCACGGCCTGAGGCGCTTCGTCGACGTATTCCAGACGCAGCAGTGACTCGGTTGCCGGTGTACTTACAGATTTTGAATAAGTCGATAACGGAAGGTGTCTCGCAGTTGTCGAGCGATCAGCTTGCTGGTTTGGCAGGACTCAATGCAGCCAAAGTGCGAAAAGATTTGTCGTACTTGGGCAGCTATGGAACGCGAGGCGTTGGATACGACGTTGCGTATCTCGTCTATCAAATCAAACGCGAACTGGGATTGCTGAATGACTGGAAAGTTGTGGTTGTTGGTGCGGGCAATTTGGGAAATGCATTAACAAATTACGCAGGGTTTTCTTCGCGTGGTTTTGAAGTTTCAGCAGTTGTGGATATCGATTCGGCAAAGGTTGGCAAAAAAGTTGGTGGAGTAGTTGTGCAGCATGTTGATGAACTGTTGTCAATTGTCAACAACAACAAAGTCAGCATTGGTGTCATTGCCACACCGCCGGCATCGGCTCAACGTGCAGCAGAGTTGCTTGTTGCTGCGGGCATCAAATCAATTCTCAACTTCGCCGCAACTGTGCTGACAGTTCCAAGCGAGGTTTCGGTTCGCAGCGTTGACTTGGGCATGGAATTGCAGATTCTCGGTTACTACGAACAACTCAATAGGCCTGCTGCATGTCAATAGTTGTTCTCGGAGTTAATCATCGCTCGGCGCCACTCGATGTAATCGAACGCGTTGCCGTGGCCGAAGAGTCGCTCACAAAGGCGTTGCACAGTTTGGTGTCGCGCGACAATGTGCGCGAAACAGTGTTGCTCTCAACATGCAACCGCACCGAGGTGTATGTAGTTGCTGAAAAGTTTCACGGTGCTTATGCAGATGTGCGCGACTATTTTTGCGAACTTTCAGGGTTGACGCCAGACGAGTTGCATCCGCATTTTTATAGCCAACACGATGAAGCAGCAGTTTCGCACCTCTTTGAAGTTGCATCTGGACTTGATTCCGCAGTGATTGGCGAAACCGAAATACTTGGCCAAGTGCGTGACGCATGGGACTTGGCGCGAGTTGAGCAGACTTCTCGCACAACACTCAACATGTTGTTTCGCCAAGCACTCGAAGTCGGTAAGCGTGCCCGCAACGAAACGGGAATTAGCAAATCAACAACATCTATTTCGCATGCTGCAGTCGAGATGGCCAAAGAGCTATTGGGCACGATGCAGGGCAAGAGCGTGCTTGTTGTCGGTGCCGGAGACATGGGTGCGGGCATTGCTCGCGCACTTTCGAGTGCGGGAGCAGCCTCGGTGACGGTCATGAATCGCAACGCGGAACGCGCCGAGCAACTTGCTGCAACTGTTGGTGCCGTGGTCAGCCCAATTTCCGATTTAGCAAATGCTCTTGGAATTGCCGATGTGGTGCTGACATGCACGGGAGCAACTGAACCGATCATTACTGCGGAATTGGTGAACTCTGCGCGCGTAACTTCGCCACAAACACCGTTGTTGATCGTAGACATTGCGATGCCACGCGACGTGGAGCATTTGGTAAGTGAAATTGCACATGTAACGTTGCGCGATTTGTATGACTTGCGCGACTGGGCACAAGTTGGCATCAATGCTCGCAACAATGAAGCCGATGCAGTGCGAACAATCATCGGCGAAGAAGTAGAGCGCTTCACCCAAGAATCAATTGCTCGGCAAGCTGCACCTCTGGTTGCCGAATTGCATGAGCGCGCCGAAAATATTCGTCGCGCTGAGATGGAAAGATTTGCTACTCGCATGTCTGGTCTGACTGCAGAGCAGCGCGAATTGGTCGAAACCATGAGTAAGTCGGTGGTTGCCAAATTGCTGCATACCCCATCCATCCAACTCAAAAACAGTGCGGGCACGCCGCAAGGCGAGCGGATTGCCGCTGCACTGCGCGACCTCTTCGACATCGAATGATTCGTCTCGCAACTCGCTCGAGTGCTCAGGCCCGCACTCAAGCTGAAGTAGTTGCTCATGCAATATCAAAGGCAACTGGCGAAACAACCGAACTCGTTTTTGTTGAAACGCTCGGTGACATCAAGCGCGATGTGCCATTGCACCAAATTGGTGGTCAGGGCATTTTTGTAAAAGAAGTTCAGCAGGCCGTGTTGGATGGGCATGCAGATTTGGCCGTGCACTCGGCAAAAGATTTGCCATCTTTGCAGACCGATGGTCTTGTTGTCGGTGCCTGGTGTGAGCGAAGAGATGCTCGCGATGCATTAGTTGGCAACACGTTGTCCGGTCTGCAACAAGGCGCGACTGTTGCTACTGGTTCGGTGCGTCGACGTGCGCAGTTGCTCACCATGCGACCCGACCTTACGTTTATTGATTTGCGAGGCAACATCAATACTCGGCTGGACAAAGTACCTGAGGGTGGTGCAATCGTCATGGCGGTTGCGGCACTTGAGGTGCTTGGACTTACTGATCAGATTGCACAAATTCTTGATCCAAGTGTTGTTGTGCCAATGATCGGTCAGGGTTGTGTAGCGGTGGAATGTCGAGTTGGAGATACTGCAACACAAACTGCACTTCAGTCGGTTGACCATGCTGCAACTCGGCGCGCGGTTGAAATGGAGCGAGCATTCTTGGCCGAGTTGGGTGCAGGATGCAACATGCCTATCGGTGCACATTTGGATGCACAGGATGTATTTACTGCTTTTATGGCAACGGGTGACACTGCAGCCGATCGTCATGTTGTGCACACACAGTCGGTCGCTGGTGTTGCAGATCGATTGCAATTAGCTCGTGACATCGCAATGCAGTGTCGAAGCAAAACGCAATGACCAATCTGGCCGGAAAAACAGTTGTACTGACTCGACCAGTTGAACAGTCGAGCGAACTTGCCGAATTGTTGGCCGAGGTCGACGTCAATGTGTTATTAGTTCCACTCATCAAAATTGTTGGACCAAGTGATGGCGGTCGCAAGTTAAAAGTGGCGCTTGAGCGTGCGGAAGAGTACGACTGGATTGTCGTTACGTCTGCAAATGGAGCGCAGAGCATTGCAGCATTTCTTCAGACGTTGTTGGCAAGCGATGCCCGACGACCAAAGATTGCAGCAGTTGGTGGTGCGACGGCCAAGGCACTCGGTTGCGCCGCCGATTTCATGCCGAGTATTGCAAATGCCCAAACACTTGTGCGCGAGTTTCCTTTCGGAGATGGGCGAGTACTGCTTGCACAAGTTGAAAACGTGGGTGGCGCAGTCGACTCATCAGTTGCACGCGGACTTGCGGAGCACGGTTGGTTGGTAGATGAGGCTGCTGCGTATCAAACAGTGGCGGCAACTCCAAGCGAACAAGATGTTGCACAAGCGACACAAGCAGACGCTGTTGTTTTCTATTCCGGATCCGCTGTTCGATCGTGGAGATCTGGCATGGGGATGCAGACTCCAAACGTGGTGATCGCAATTGGTGAATCAACTGCTCGGGTTGCACGCAATCTCAATATTCGGGTGTCGAGCGTTGCAGCACAAACAACGCCCAGTGCTGTGGTGGCTGCACTCGTTGAGGTTTTCGAACAACAGCGCCCGTAGCCTTACGGGTATGGCGTTTCCGCAATCTCGCCCACGTCGCCTGCGACAGAGTCCCGCCATGCGCGAACTTGTTGCAGAAGTGCGTTTGGGCGTCAAAGATCTTGTTGCCCCACTTTTTGTGCGCGAGGGTATTTCGTCTCCTCAGCCGATCTTGTCGCTTCCTGGTGTTGTGCAACACACGCTCGATTCATTGCGCAGTGAGGTAGTGCAACTTGCAGAACTTGGTGTTCCTGCTGTCATTTTGTTCGGTATTCCATCTGTGAAGGACGAAGTTGGCTCTGGTGCTTTTGACCCTGCCGGCATCGTGCAAGTGGCATTACGCGAATTGCAAAAAGAAGTTGGCAACGACATGGTGTTGATGTCGGATTTATGCGTAGACGAATACACATCACACGGACACTGTGGAGTTCTTAACAAGCACGGTGACGTCGACAACGATGCAACGCTTGATATTTATTGTCGAGCAGCGCTTGCACAAGCAACAGCTGGCGCGCATGTAGTGGCACCAAGCGGAATGATGGATGGTCAAGTTGGCGCGATTCGTTCCGCACTCGATGGCGCAGGATTCTCTGACGTTGCGATCATGGCCTATTCGGCAAAGTATGCGTCTGGTTTGTATGGCCCATTTCGCGATGCTGTCGACGTGCAGATTCAGGGCGGTGGTAATCGCAAGAGTTACCAACAAGATTGGCGTAACGCCCGTGAGGCTCTACGCGAAGTTCACGCCGACATCGAACAAGGTGCCGACATCGTGATGGTCAAACCTGCACTGAGTTATCTCGATGTGATTTCTGCTGTGCGCGCGCAAGTTGATGTACCGATTGCCGCGTATCACGTGAGTGGCGAGTACGCGATGATTAAAGCAGCATCAGCAAACGGTTGGATCGACCACGACACCGTCGCGCTTGAGCAACTCACCGCTGTGAAGCGTGCTGGTGCTGACATTATTCTCACGTATTTTGCGCGTTGGTTCGCAGAAAATAATCGCTAGGACATGAGCATTCAGTTTTGTGATCCAATTGCATGTGTTGCAGCGGGCTGCACAGCAACGGTTTGCACGGGCAAAGGTGTGCCGTCTAATCACACGTTGTACACACGATCTGCTGAAGTAATTCCTGGCGGAGTCAACTCATCAATTCGCGCATTTAAGGCTGTGGGCGGCGAGCCATACATCGTTGCTCGAGGCGAAGGCGCGTACGTGATTGATGTTGAGGGCAAGCGTTATATCGACTTGGTGCAAAGTTATGGAGCTGTCATTTTGGGACACGCACACCCGTCGATCACAGCAGCATTGCAGGCCGCAGCAGTGGATGGAACTTCATTTGGTGCACCAACTCCACGCGAAATGAAACTCACCGAAGCGATTCGCGAACGAGTTCCAAGCTGTGAGCGAGTGCGCTTAATGAATAGCGGCACCGAAGCAACGAGTACTGCGGTGCGACTTGCTCGTGGAGCAACAGGTCGTAAGCGAATCATTACATTTGCCGGCAACTTTCACGGTGCGACCGATGCGTTACTTGCTGCTGGTGGAAGCGGTGTTGCAACACTCGGTTTGCCAGGCACTGCAGGTGTTCCAGAAGAAGCCGTGGCCAACACACTTGTTGTGCCGTACAACGTTGTACCGGAAATTGGTAACGACGTTGCAGCAGTGATTGTCGAACCGATTGCCGCAAACATGGGCGTTGTTGCACCAGCCCCTGGTTTTCTAGAAGGACTTCGTGCGGCATGCGATAAGGCCGGTGCACTGTTGATTTTTGATGAAGTGATTACAGGTTTTCGAATCGGTATGGGCGGAGCACAGGCGAAATACGACGTGCGTCCCGATATCACGTGTTTTGGCAAAGTAATCGGTGGTGGTCTTCCAATTGGCGCAATCGGCGGATCTCGCGCAGTGATGGAAAATCTTTCGCCACTCGGCAAGGTGTTTCACGCAGGAACTCTTGCTGGTAATCCGCTTGCCACCGCAGCGGGTCTGAGCGCACTCAATGAACTCACACAAGACGTATATATGGAACTAGGGGCACGAGCGCGACAACTTGCCACTCTGTTGCGCGATGCCTGCACGAGCGCTGGCATTACTGCACAGTTTCCAGTTGTCGGCACGCTCGTCGGCGCGTTCTTTGGTAATCGTGTTCCAACCAATTTTGATGAAGCGAAGCAAACAGATGAAAAGCTGTACGCAAAGTTCTTTCACGCGATGCTCAACGAAGGTGTTGCAATGGCGCCAGGTGCTTACGAAGCACTCTTTGTTGGAATGGGTCATACAGACGCAGTGATGGAACAACTGGCTGTGGCTGCGCATCGCGCAGCACATGCAGTCGCTGCAGCGAAATAGAAACGATTTAGAATAGAGATATGCGCCACTTTTTGTCGGCTCGCTTGTGGGCGGCATTTGCGATTCTTGGTGCCGCAGCCGTTGTTGTACTGGGCTTATTTGCACTTACTTCTGGGGGCTCGTCAACGCCGACAGCGCTTCCCGCTACACACAATGTCGAGCTAGTTGCTGTCGCTACGTCAGTTGCAGCCCAAGAGGGTTGGCAAATTGCAAGCAGTAAAACAGTTGGTAGCGCAACGCTCACGTTGGATGACGGTCGTGTGGTCGAGATTCTTGAGGGCACGTTGGGTGAGATCAGTTGCGCCAATCTGACAACCCCTTCTGCATGTGTGTTGCTCGCTGACATGCTTGGAGGCGGTGTTGTGTGGTTTGCTCTTGTGCCGGTGGATGAAAATGCAGAATCCAATCAAAAGATGTTGACACTTCCACCGCTTGTCGACATGTTGAACGGCGGCAGTTTGGGCGTGCTACAAAATGATTGGATCGTGAAACTTGGTAATGGTGTGAAACGCACTTGCGATTCCGAATCAGACACAGCAAACCTGCGTGAGTTCATCACCAAGTTTTCACAAAGTAGCGTCACGATGCTTGACTTAATCAAAGACGAAGTGACCGAAGTGGTCTGCAATAGCAATTAACTTGGAAGCAATTGCCACCTAGTGGCATTTTGGCGAGTACGACTTGTTACTTGCCAGATTCGCGAGGCTCAATGCCCACGTGCGCAGGAGGCTCTGTCAGCATCGAGAAATCTTTATCGATCGTTTCAAATGACGAAGTGCCTTTTTCAAGGGCGAGAAAAATCTCAGACTCTGGTGAGCACCACATCTCGTATTCGGCGGCCCATTCTTTGCTGGCTGGGTCTGCGCCACTAATTGCATAACGCTCATGACACACCACGCCAAGAATTTGTGCTTCGGTCAGTGCACCGCCAGCTTTTTCGCCTTGCATCGGCATTGGGTTTCCGTTGTATGAAAGTGGTGCATGTGCGCCACCTTCGCGATCTGGATCTCCGTAGACCTTGAGTCCAGCAGTTGAGTACGCCTGACTTCCGGTGTACACAAAGTTCAACATGTCTTCAATCTTTGGAAAAGTTTTCATAACTTCGCCTTTGTACAACGCACGACCCGCGCCACCTTGACCTTCGGCGCCGTGACAACCTGCGCATGATCCGTATGCCGTTGCACCAATAGCTAGTGGACCTTCAACAACTTTTTCTTGTGGCTTAAGAGCCGCCACATACATAAACGCCCACAATGGCAGAAGGCTCAGGGTGGCCATTGCCCAGAATGGAATCTTTTTGCGCGACTTGGCTGCAGCAACATAAGAAGGATCGGGAATTACTGGCGGGGCAACTTGCGCAACTGCTTTTTCAACTACTGCAGGCGCTGCAGCAGAGGTAGTAGCCACAGCATCCGTGGAAGGTGTTGCACCCGACTGTTGGCGATCTTTCGAGCGCTTGAGGAGGTGTTCGGGTATCTCGGTCACGGCGTCCACTCTAAATCAAATTGGGACCAATTCAAGAACGCGTCGCTCTAGGCAGGAAAGAAAGCAGGGCTGGTTGACAAGGTAGTTACAAGTCACAAAGAGCACTTTTGCACGAACTCGGTAGTTTTCGCTACTGAGCACTTAGCCCGACTAGCCTTATTTTGGTATTGATAAGGAATTGACCCGAAAGAGAATGAGGAAAGGTACCCCTGCGAACCATGTTGGCAATAGACATCCTTCGGTGGCCTGGCATGAACCAAGCGTTCCTGTTTTCGTTTTTCCTTACCCTTGTATTAATAGCTGCGATCATTGTTGTCGGTAATCGTCGCCCAGCAGATCGCAAGGCAACATGGGGCGAAGCAATTTTTGGAGCAACATACGTGTTCGCGGTCATGTTCATTGCATTTGGTGTTGTGCCTCACCAGTGGATTGACCACGCCGACAAAGAATTGGGATGGCGAAAAGACAAACTGATCTTTGGACCGTTTGACATCTTGAAGCCCAAGTCCTTCGGTGGTCAGTTTCCATTTGATGCAAGCTATGAAGCGATTCGCGACATCATTGTTGTCGTCATTCATGTTTTTTACTTTGTAGTTATGGGCCTCATCTTTGCATGGTGGCAAAAGCGTGGGGCAGTAAAGACAAAGGAAGTTGCAACATCTTCATACGGTCGACCATTGGCACGCAAGGCTTGATCTGAAATGACAAAGACAGACGCCAACCCACCAATGCCAGAGTGGTCCGACGAGTATCAGCTCGTTGAAGTTGACGCTGCATACCTAGCGAAGGCTGTCAAGCCAAAGCAATTTATTCACATCGATCAGAGCGAATGCATCATGTGCGAAGGCTGTGTCGATATTTGTCCGTGGAAATGCATCCACATGGTTGCTCCTGAAGCAATCGCGATTGCCGAAAACACCGAGAAGCCTGGCGACGATCCATCCGACAACGTGTTGTTCATCATCGACGATGACGTATGCACAAGGTGCGCACTGTGCGTCGACCGCTGTCCAACTGGTGTCATCATTATGGGCAAAGTTGGCGAACCAGTTGCAACCGGAGACTTTCATACACGTACGGCAAACCATGGCTACGGCTATGGGATGCGGCTTTAGAAGACTGATTGATACGGAGATTATTTATGGCACTAACACTTGAAGAGCAGCCCAAGGTGACACTGAAGGAGCGCGCGACAAAGTTGAATGAGTCGCTCAAGGGCAGCCAAGCATGGAACTCTATTTTCCGTCCAGGTTCAATTTTCCGTAAGGGTTACACAGACTCACCGCGCAACCGTTCGTACGTGATCATGAACTCGGTGCTCTATCACTTGCATCCGGTGAAGGTAAAACGTCACGCAGTAAAGGTCAGTTACACGCTGTGCCTTGGTGGATTGAGCTTCTTCTTGTTTATTCTGCTCACGGTTACTGGCATCTTCTTGATGTTCTTTTATCGACCAACCGCCACGAATGCTTGGCAAGACATTCAGTCGCTGCAAACTTCAGTGACATTTGGTTTGATGGTTCGAAACATGCACCGATGGGGTGCTCACTTAATGGTGCTCAGCGTGTTCTTGCACATGGCACGCGTGTTTTATCATGGTGCATACAAAGCGCCGCGCGAATTTAACTGGGTCATTGGCGTAATTCTGCTCACGCTCACATTGTTACTTTCGTTCACTGGTTACTTGTTGCCATGGGACCAACTAGCTCTCTGGGCAGTAACGGTGGGTACCAACATGATGGGGTATTCACCGGTCATCGGTTCTCAAGTGAGATTTGTGTTGCTGGGTGGCGTCGAGATCGGTGCCGAAACCTTGTTGCGCTGGTATGTGTTGCACGTGCTGCTCTTTCCATTCATCACTGTCATCTTTCTAGCCGTGCACTTTTGGCGAGTGCGTAAAGACGGCGGAATATCGGGGCCACTATGACCGAAATCCCAGAACACCTTCTCAAGCGTGCACAAGCAGCACGCGACAAGGCAGCAACCGAGACTGGAGCACCAGACTCTGCAGGCGCACCATCGGATTCGCGTATTCCTGAAGCGTTGCTCAATCGTTCCAAAGCTGCGGCTGCGGGCGGTGTTGCTGTAGCTGAACGTGTTGCAACTGGTGTTGCAACCTCAGCGCAAAACGGCAACGCACCACTTGGTACTGGACCTGGTGGTCACACACAGCGTTTATTGACAGTTGTTAAATCTGGTTCGATTCAAGATGTAAAGGCTGTGCCGGTTGACAAAGTACACACATGGCCCCACTTGCTCGGTGTCGAGTTTGTTGCAGCACTTGCATGTACCGCGTTTACATTCATGTTCTCGTGGTTTGTTAATGCGCCGTTGTTGCAAGCCGCGAACTTCAACCAGACTCCAAACCCATCAAAGGCACCTTGGTACTTCTTGGGATTGCAAGAGTTGCTGACCATGTTTCACCCGATGATTGCTGGTGTAACGATTCCTGGCGTCGCGCTCATTGCGTTGATGCTTGCTCCGTTCATGGATCGCAACCCATCCAATAAGCCAGAAGATCGCAAGTTCTTGACCAGTATCTTCACGGTTCACCTGATGTTTTGGGCAGTGCTCGTCATCATCGGTTCATTCTTCCGTGGTCCTGGCTTCAACTTCACGTTCCCATGGCGTGACGGAATCTTTTTCGAGCTCTAAGGCGACATATATATGAACACAACCACCATCATCACTCTCGCAGTCGCGGTCCTCATCGTCCTCGGGTTAGCGCTCGTACTTACTTCCGTTAAGCGCAACGATTCCCGCGGTATCGGCTCACTCAAGCGTGAAACCCGTCGTAAAGATGTGGGCAAAGTGAATCCAGATGAAGTAACTGGCCGCGCGATTGAACGCGCCGCAGTAATTGCTCGAAACACCGCAATTGCCACACGACCAGTTGCAGACATTGAGCCTTGGTCTCCACCAGATGCTGAAGCAGTTGGCATAGCCCGACGACAGTTCTTAAACCGTGCAACTGGCTCATTGTTGGGCGCAAGTCTTGGTGCTTTTGGTGCAAGCCTCATTGCATTTTTGTGGACAAGTTCGTCTGGTGGATTTGGATCCAAAATCAATATTGGAAACTTGGACACAGTTATCGGTCAGATTCGTGCCAACAAGGGTTTCTATTACGTCCCTCAGGCGCGCGCCTGGGTTACTGAATATCCAAAAGAAGGTTTGTCAAAAGCCAAGGTGGCCTACGGAGCACAAGCGGCCGTGTATGGCGGCATGGAAGCCGGAATTATTGCCTTGTACCAAAAGTGCCCGCACTTAGGTTGCCGTGTTCCAAACTGCGTGAGTTCACAGTGGTTCGAGTGCCCATGTCACGGATCGCAGTACAACATTGTTGGCGAAAAGAAGGGCGGCCCTGCTCCTCGTGGCATGGATCGCTTTGGTGTCTCTGTTGCCAATGACATTGTCGTTGTTGATACAGGATCTGTTTTCGGTGGTCCGCCAATTGGCACCAACACCACCGGCCAAGAAGCTGAAGGTCCACACTGCGTGGGCACTGCAGGGAGCCACTAATGATTGCTGTCGTTACTTCTGATATCGCTTGGATCATTTTGGTGATCTCTGTTGGCGGTTGGATTGTTTATGGACTCACCAACATTCGTCGCAGTCGCGCAGAAATCGGATCCGAAATTACGCTTGCAGCAAACCGTAAGCCTTATTACGACGATGAAATTCTTGAGGGAAAGAAGATCGAGCGCACTCAGTTAATTGGTCTTTTGTTTTTGGTTGTAGTGACCATCAGCTTGCCGTTGTATTGGATCCTCGAACCAGGTCGCCAATCTGGCGCAATTGAGCAATGGGACCACCAATTTGATACGTGGGGCAGCAGATTGTTTGCTCCAACTGCCGACGGTGGATATAACTGCGCAGGTTGTCACGGTGGCATGAAGGGTCCGGGTGGAGCTGCTGCATATTCCATTACTGATCCAAAAACTGGTGAAGTAAAAGAAGTCAGTTGGAAAGCCCCAGCGATCAACACTGTTTATTACCGCTACAGCGAAGAGGAAGTTCGCTTCATTCTCAACTATGGGCGTCCGTTCTCGCCGATGTCACCTTGGGGTCTGGTCGGTGGCGGTCCATTGAACGAACAACAAATTCAGACGTTGCTCACATATTTGAAGGGCATCCAGATTCCTCGCGAAGACTGTCGTCTGATTACTGATGATCCGTTGACTTGTGATGGTGGTCATTTGCCAAAGGCAATGCAAGACGAAATTCAGGCAGAGGCCGAACGATTGGTTGCTGCAGGAACCTACAAGACTGTTGGTGAAGCATTGTTCAACCTTGACCTGGGCAGTGGCAACTATTCATGCGCACGTTGCCACACAAAGGGCTATTCGTATGGTGATCCACAAATCACTGGTGGTGGCGCGTTTGGGCCAAACCTCACGGGTGGCTCGGCCGTTCGTCAGTTTCCACAAAAATCCGACATGGTCGCATTTATTAATGGTGGCAGTGAGTACGGAAAGCGTTACGGCGAGCAAGGCCAGGGCAGTGGTCGTATGCCAGCATTCGGCGCAATGCTTACTGAATCACAAGTAGCAGCCATTGTCGACTACGTGAGAGGTCTCTAAATGTTGTCAACACTTTTTGCGGTGAACTGGCAGCCGGAACTGCGCGGCATTGTTGTCGTACTTATTTCGGTCGTTGTACTGATCGGCGGAACATATTTAGTGGTTGGTACCAACGTTGGTGCGCGCCTTGGCTTTTTGATTGTTATCGCATCCTTCTTCGGTTGGATGGCAACGATGGGAGCTATTTGGTGGACATACGGCATTGGTCTGAAGGGCCCAGAGCCATTTTGGCATCCAGCTGAGCCGATCACGATCGTGCGGGATCCTTCGCTATTAGTAGGTGCAGAGATATTGAAAACTGAGCCTGCACTGAGTGCTGATCCAGTAGCTAATGCCGAGTCGGTAGCAAATGAACTGCAAGCAGAGGGGTGGAACTTGTTGGATGAAGCTGACCCACAGCGTGGTCAAGCCGTTGCTGCATCCGATGGAATTCTGCAAATTGAAGCTAAGGAATTTCCAGTTGGCTCATATCTTTCGGTCGCCGTGTATGACCGTGGTGGTGAGCGTTGGCCGAAGATCAATGACTCACTCGACTTCTTTGCGTTCTTCCACAAGCCAAGATACGCACTCGTTGAAGTTGCGCCAGTCGTGCCACAGCGTGTTGAGCCGGGCCGAGCACCTGCGCGACCAGTTATTGACACTGCGCAACCACATCGTTACGTGCACATGTTGCGCGACCTTGGCGCAAAGCGTCAACCGGCAATGTTGATTACTTTTGGCTCAGGGCTGATCTTCTTGATGTTGTGCTGGTTGCTCCATCGCCGTGACTTGCTGTTGCGAGCAAACATGAGCAGCGAGACCTTGCCTTCGAAGGCATAGCAACACCGTGGGTCAGTATCTTCCAATCGTCGTTTTGATGGCCCTCGCCATCATTTTTGGTGCGTTAAGTTCGGTTGCATCGATGTTGCTCGCACCGCGTCGACCAAATAGTGCGAAGTCTGCGCCATACGAATGCGGAATTGTGCCAGGTCGCGAAGCACCAGAGCGCTTTCCAGTGAGCTTTTATATCATCGCGATGTTGTTCATCATGTTTGACATCGAAATCATTTTTGCTTACCCATATGCGGTAAGTCGACAGGCACTTGGCTCGTATGCTTTTTTTGAAATGCTTGCGTTCAGCGCAGTGTTCTTCATCGCTTTCGTGTATGCCATCGCGCGCGGCGCGCTCGATTGGGGTCCAATCAAGAAGGCAGTTCGACTTGATTTGAGCAATAATGATGAGATGAAGTCACCAAGCCGCACTGTGTTGAGCACTGTGCGTCGAGTTGGTTTTGATGGTCGCGAAGAAGACAACGGGGCAGCTGCCTGATGGGTCTCGTCCGCAACGTCATGGACGACGGCCTTGGCGGGCTTGAGCACAATTTTTTAACTGGACGTATCGAAGATGTAGTGAAGTGGTCACGTTCGCGTTCGAGTTGGGGCGCAACTTTTGGTCTTGCTTGCTGTGCGATCGAAATGATGGCAACAGGCACAGCGCACTACGACCTTGCACGATTCGGTATGGAAGTATTTCGTGCTTCACCACGCCAAGCCGACATCATGATTGTCGCCGGACGCGTGAGCCAGAAGATGGCGCCGGTATTGCGACAGGTGTACGACCAAATGATGGAACCAAAGTGGGTTATCTCGATGGGCGTGTGCGCAAGCAGCGGTGGAATGTTTAACAACTACGCAATCGTGCAGGGTGTTGACCAGATAGTCCCCGTCGATGTGTATGCGCCAGGTTGCCCACCAACTCCTGAGACTCTTATCCATGCGATTGAGACTTTGCATCAATTGATTGAAGACGGCGAGATCATGAGTCGTCGCAAAGCAACGGGTGCTGGCGCCAATGTGCACATTCAAGAAATTGCTGCTGGTACGTATACACCTGTTGTTCTTGGAAAGCGCTAGACCATGACCACCGACGTGTTGCACGATTGTGTATTGGGCCAATCACACAGACAGAGCGTGTTGTTTGTGCCGAAGGATCGCTATATCGCAACACTTCGCAAGTTGATTGATGATTCGTACACGATGTGCGTAGACCTCACCGCTGTCGACTTTTTAACTCACCCAGGTCGCACATTGCCAGAAGCAATTGCTCCAGAGCGTTTCGAAGTTGTTGTCAACTTACTGTCAATGCGAGATCGCACTCGATTGCGTTTGCGCACACAAGTAAGTGAAGCTGATGCTTCAATCGAGTCGGCATTCGATTTGTACCCTGGCACCGAAGCCATGGAACGCGAAGTGTTTGACATGTTCGGCATCACATTTAACGGTCACCCCGACCTGACGCGCATTTTGATGCCAGAAGACTGGGATGGTCACCCGCTGCGCAAGGATTACTCGCAGGGGCGTATTCCGGTGCAATTCAAAGGCAGCGCTTCATGAGCGATCTCTTGAGCACAGTTGTTTCTGCTGGAACTTTTGAAGGCAACCAGGAGTTGCGCTCACGTAGCGAACTCACGGCGAAAGAAGTGATGCGCGAAGTAGGTGCAGTGTTGCGAATGAGTGAAGCAGACGTTGCGTTGCTTGCCGAAGTCGAGGCTGATCCTGGCGAAGACCAGACAATGATCATCAACATGGGTCCACAGCACCCGTCAACGCACGGAGTGTTGCGCTTGATGCTCGAGTTGAAGGGCGAAACAGTACTGCGTTGCAAGCCAATCATTGGTTACCTGCACACAGGCATGGAAAAGACTGGCGAGTCACTCACATTTATGCAGGGTGGCACCAACGTCACTCGCATGGACTACGCATCGCCACTCAATAACGAACTTGTTTTCTCAATGGCAACCGAAAAGTTGCTCGGCATCGATGGCGATATCCCTGAGCGCGCCGTGTGGATGCGCATGTTGTTGTCGGAAATGAATCGCATGAGCAGCCACTTGTTGTTCATGGCTTCAAACGGCATGGATATTGGTGCCGTATCGATGATGTTGTACGGCTGGCGCGAGCGCGAAGAAGTTTTGCGCTTCTTCCAAAAAGTCACAGGTCTACGTATGAATCACAACTTCATTCGCCCGGGTGGAGTTGCCGCCGACCTTCCAGCGGGTTGGCGCGATGATGTGCTCGAAATTCTTGAAATGCTCGGACCACGATTGGACGAGTACGACACGTTGATGACCGGTCAGCCAATTTGGCGCGAACGTTTGCAGGGCGTTGGAGTAATTACCCAACAAGAAGCGATAGCGCTTGGTGCAACTGGCCCAATCTTGCGCTCGACTGGCTTGGCCTGGGACTTGCGTCGCGACATGCCGTACCTCAACTACAAGGATGTTGATTTCGATGTGATCGTGGGCAGTTATGGCGATGCGTTTGATCGCTATGCAATTCGTTTGGCAGAGATCCGCGAGTCAATGCGCATCGTTCGCCAAATTCTTGACAAGATGCCTGGCGGCGACTTCCGCATTCAAAATAAAAAAGTCACTCCACCACCACGTGCACGCATCGACGAGTCGATGGAAGCATTAATTCACCACTTCAAGATTTTCACTGAGGGCTTCAAGGTTCCAGAGGGCGAAGTCTATGTAGCGATCGAAAGCCCACGTGGTGAGATTGGCTGTTACATCGCAAGCGATGGCTCGGCTACTCCATATCGCATGCACGTACGCGCACCGAGTTTTGTCAACGTGCAAGCACTGCCGCACATGATGCGTGGTGGACTCGTGGCCGACGCCGTTGCAGTGATTTCTTCAGTTGACCCAGTGCTAGGTGAGGTCGACCGATGAGCCGCCTCAATGAAGCAAACATCAAGACAGCGCTCGAAATTATTGCTCGTTATCCACGACCAAAGTCTGCACTTATTCCGCTGTTGCATCTAGCGCAAGAACAAAACGGATATGTCACGAATGAAGCCATGGTCCACCTGGGTGAACTCGTCGGTGTCACATCGGCCGAAGTGTATGGAACTGCAACGTTCTACGAGATGTTTCGCTTTGAACCAGTGGGTAAATATCTCGTCAACATTTGCGGCACGATGTCGTGTGCGCTCATGGGGGCTGGCGATTTAATGCATCACGCCGAGCAGAAATTGGGTGTCAAGGCTGGCGGCACGACCGCAGACGGCCTATTCACACTCGCTCATGCAGAGTGTCAAGCAGCGTGCACCGAGGCTCCAACCCTCCAAGTCAATTACCGCTTTCGTTACAAAGTCACCAATAGCGACTTCGACACTTTGATTGATGATCTGAAGAGCGGCAAGTTGGGCGACGAGATTCCTGCTCACGGAGTTGTTGCACGAATTCGCCAGCGCATTCCAGCCGATCGCGGCGTTGGGGCAGTGGCACCAGAACTCGCGACCGAGAATCCTGCATGGATGGACGGCAAGGCAGCAATATGACAATCGCTATTAAATATCCACACGCTGCAGGTTTTGTTGCAGGCGACAGGCCAAAGATCGTTACATCACGATTTGAGCATGCTGACTCATTTACTCTCGAACGCTTTTTGGCCACAGGTGGTTATGTCGGTTTGCGCAAGGCTCTTGGTCGCGCGGCTATCGATGTACATGAAGAAGTGAAGAGTGCAACCGTGCTTGGTCGCGGTGGCGCGGGTTTCCCTGCCGGTACAAAGTGGGGCCTCACACCGCAACAAGTGTTTCCAAAATATTTGGTTGTCAACGGCGATGAGAGCGAGCCTGGCACATACAAGGATCGCTTGCTCATGGAGCGCGATCCGCACCAACTCATCGAAGGTTGTCTCATCGCTTGTTACGCAGCCGGTTTGTCGCAGTGCTTCTTGTACATTCGCGGCGAGATGGCGCTTGCGCAAGAGCGTGTTGCGGCCGCACTCAACGAGGCATACGCGGCTGGTTATGTTGGCAAAAACATTTTGGGTTCCAAGTTCTCCGTCGACATCGTGTTGCACTGGGGCGCAGGTGCTTATGTGGTTGGCGAAGAAACTGCATTGATCGAGAGCCTTGAAGGCAACCGTGGCATGCCACGGCTCAAGCCGCCATTTTTCCCTGCTGCAAATGGTTTGTACGGACAGCCAACAATTGTTAACAACGTCGAGACGCTTGCCAACTTGCCGTGGTTGATGGTCAACGGCTCCGAGGCGTACACAGCTATTGGCACAAAGACTTCACCTGGTACCCGCATGGTTGCAGTGTCGGGGCACGTCAAAAATCCTGGCGTATTTGAAATCATCAACGGCACGACAACATTTAGAGATTTGTTGTACGGAGCAGAGTTTTGTGGCGGTATTCGCAATGACAACGAACTCAAAGCTTTTGTGCCAGGCGGCGGTTCGGCACCTTGGTTTACGGCTGATCAGCTGGACTTGCCATTCGAAGCAAGTCAGGTTGGGCCAGCAGGTTCAATGCTCGGTTCCGGCGCAATCATGGTGATGGATTCCACCACAGACATTCCGGCTGCAGCTTTAACGCTCACTCATTTTTATGCGCACGAATCGTGTGGCAAATGCACACCGTGCCGCGAAGGTGGCACGTGGCTTGAGCGCATCCTCACCCGCATTGTTGACGGCACGGGCACAGAGGCTGACTTACAACAAATTCTTGAAGTCGGCGCAATGATCTGCCCAGGAGATTTCCCGCACGCATCCAACGAAAAATTAGGATTGGCAGCTGTGCCATTCCCTTACAAGATGACAACAATTTGCTTCGTTGGGCCATCTGCATTTGCGCCGTTGCACTCTGCAATCACATTGTTCCGCAGCGAATTTGAGGCTCGTTTGGTCAAGCGCATCTCGATTCCTGTGACCGCAGTTTCAACCCAATCACCGGTGTCGGCATAGTCATGACAACAGTCGACTCAAATACCACAGTGCCAGAGCCAGTCGTGGATCCAAACGCGGTGAGCGTCACCATCAACGGCAAAGTCGTTGCTGCACGCAAAGGCGAGATGATCATTGCGGCTGCAGATCGCACAGACGATTTCATTCCTCGCTTTTGTTATCACCCACGTATGGAGCCGGTGGGCATGTGCCGCCAGTGTCTCGTTGAAGTTGTTGGTCCACGCGGACCAATGATGGTGGTGTCGTGCATGACGCCTGTTGCAGAAGGCCAAGTTGTTAATACCGAGACCGAGGGCGTTAAAAAAGCCCAAGAAGGCGTGCTTGAGTTGCTGCTTGCAAATCACCCGCTCGATTGCCCGGTCTGCGACAAAGGTGGCGAGTGCCCGTTACAAGACCAGGCATTTAGTCATGGCCCTGGCGAAAGCCGTTTTGTTGAAGAAAAGCGACACTACGAAAAACCAATCGCTATTAGCGAGAATGTGTATCTCGATCGCGAGCGCTGCATTTTGTGCGATCGTTGCACACGCTTTGCCGACGAAGTTGCTGGCGATGCGTTGATTTCGTTTACGAGTCGTGGAAACAACACGCAAGTAATGACGTTTCCTGACGAGCCGTTTAGCTCGTACTTCTCCGGTAACACTGTGCAGATCTGCCCAGTCGGCGCGCTGACCGCAAAGCCTTACCGATTTAAGGCTCGCCCTTGGGACATTGAGCATGTGGAAAGCACTTGCACAACATGCTCAGTCGGTTGTCGCACAGTTGTGCAAAGCAGTCGCGACGAGTTGGTTCGCTATCAGGGCGTAGACAGTCAGCCTGTCAACTGGGGCTGGTTATGCGACAAGGGCCGTTTCAATTTCGAGTCGATCAACTCAAAGGATCGCCTCACGACTCCGCTTATCAAAGACACAAGTGGCAATTTGAGCGCGACGAGTTGGTCTGTGGCTATCGATTCGGCTGCTCGCATGTTGCGCACAGCGCTCACCGTCAGTCCACAGTCTGTTGCCATTATCGGCGGAGCACGCGGCACTAACGAAGATGCATTTGCATGGGCGCAACTTGCCAATGCACTGGGTGTCGACTCACGCGACTCACAACTCGCAGACGGACTTCCACCACAGGTGTTCTCGTTGCCTCAAGCAACAATTGCCGACATCGACACGGCAAAGACAATTATTTTGCTCGCCCCAGACTTAAAAGAAGAATTACCAGTGTTGTACCTACGTGTGCGCCATGCAGCAGAGAAGCGCACTGGTCGAGTTGTTGAAGTGTCGCCACGCGCAACAGGTTTGGCAGGCAAGGCGTGGAAGAAAGTCCATGTCGAGCCGGGCAAGACAGCAGCAGCATTGCGCGCACTTGCCACCGATGCTGCATTCATGGCACAAGTTGCAAGCGGATCGGTAGTTGTCATTGTTGGTCGCATGAACTTGGCTGAATCAGAAGAGTCTGTAGTACACGCGCTTGCCGAAGTGCTCCATATGGCGCCGCAAGCAACAGTGCTTCCAGCATTGCGTCGTGGCAACGTTCGCGGTTCAATCACTGCAGGTCTCACGCCACGCAATGGTGGCAAGTCCACAGCCGAGATTCTTGAAGCGGCCGCAGCAGGCAAGATCGAATGCTTGGTTCTGCTCGGCGCCGATCCACTCTCTGATGTTCCTGATGCCGACCTGGCTCGCCGCGGCATTTCTGGTGCTCGCAATATCATTGCGATCGACACCTTTATTACGCAGTCGTCAGCACTTGCCGACATTGTGTTGCCGGCAGCTGCTTATGGTGAAAAAGAAGGCACCACCACAAACGTGGAGGGTCGCATCAGCAATGTTGCGCAGTCAATCACGCCAGTTGGCACTTCGCGCCCAGACTGGATGATCGCAGTCGAGTTGGGCACAGCAACATCACACGATTTGGGTTTTGCTTCGTATAGCGAAGTACATGCTGCGATGATTTCGGGAGTAAATGAATTCGCACCTGCCGCAGACACTCATGCAGTGGAACATGATGGAGTCATCATCGCGCATCCAACTCCAATAACGCTCACACGCGCAGATGCTGCAAGTAATGAGCGCAATTCATATGACTATCGCGCAGTTGTTTCGCGCAAGTTGTACGACAATGCAATTGGCACAGCCAAGAGCCCATCATTGGTGAATCTTGCTCCTTCGGCAGCAGTCATTGTTAATCCGCTTGACGTGCCGCGTATTGGTGCGCAAGTAGGCGAGTCGGTACGAGTCACTTCGCAGCGAGCCACATTGGTGTTGCCGCTGCAAGAGTCTGTCGACGTATTGCGCGGCACGGCGTGGTTGCCAATCAATTTGAGTGGCTCAGATGCACGCGAATTATTGGACGTCACTAAAGACGTCATTGATCTCAAGATCGAGAAATTGTCGTGACAGCCATGGTCTCTTCTGTGTTTGCAATCGATCCGTTGCTCAACGGCGAATTGCTTTGGACTCCGCTCATCATCGTGCTCCTCAAAGTGCTTGCTGTGTTTGTGACGGGCCTTGTGGCAACCATGTTGATGGTGTGGTTCGAGCGCAAAGTTATTTCGGGAATGCAAAACCGGATCGGGCCAAACAAGGCCGGCCCTTTCGGACTACTGCAGACACTTGCCGACGGAATCAAGTTGTTCTTCAAAGAAGACCTCATTCCGGATCGATCGGATCGCTTTGTGTTTAAGCTCGCTCCCTTCTTGTCATTCGTTCCAGCGTTCTTGTCGTTTGCAATTATTCCGCTCGGCGGCGACTTCCGCGATGGCAATAACGGCATGGTGACATGGTTCGGTAATACAACTCGCGTGCAACTTGCAGACCCGCCGGTTGGCGTGTTGTTTGCGCTCGCAATCTCGGCTATTGCTGTTTACGGCATCATGCTGGCTGGCTGGTCGAGCGGCTCAAAGTACCCGCTATTGGGTTCTGTACGTGCGTCGGCACAGATGGTGAGTTATGAAGCAGCGCTAGGTCTTTCCCTCGGCACAGTTTTCTTGGTGACAGGAACACTTTCAACAAGCGGCATTGTTGCTGCTCAAAGTTCGATCGGCAACTGGAACGTAGTTGCTACCGGTGTCGTGCCTTTCATTATCTTCCTTATCGCAGCAACTGCCGAACTTAATCGCCCTCCATTCGACTTGGTTGAAGCCGAGCAAGAATTGGTCGGTGGTTTCAACACTGAATATTCGAGCATCCGATTCGCATTGTTTTACCTTGCAGAGTTCATGAACACTGTGACAATGAGTGCGCTGATCGTCACCCTCTTCTTCGGTGGCCCACAGCCCATCTCGTTCCGTGGCACAGTTCTTGATATTCCGTTTGTTCCAAACGGCATTGAGGGCACCATTTGGTTGTTTGCCAAGGTGCTCGTGTTTCTCTATATATATGTCTGGTTGCGAGCAACGTTGCCACGCTTCCGTTACGACCAGTTGATGGACTTGGGCTGGAAAGTACTGATCCCTGCCTCGCTTGGTTGGTTCATGTTGATTGCAGCACAGCGCCTTGGTCGCGACCAGGGTTGGAACACGTTGATCGTCTCCACAGTCTCAGTGGCGATTCTCGGGGCCAGTTATGCGCTGTTGCAAGCGGCGTTCAAAGTGAGTGCCAAACAACGTGAAGCCGAAGGGTCGATGTTCTAATGGGTTACTTCGGAGGCTTCCTTGTTACCGCTCGTCAGCGCGGTAAGAAAAATCAGGTGACCACCCAATATTCGGGTGGTCGTGTGCGTCGCAAGTCGATCAACAAGTCGAAGAGTGGCGAGTCAAGCAAGCGCGCCGAAGAGATGGACGCGAAGATCGACAAGCCAGAGCGCATGCATGGTCGTCATGTGCTCAACCGTTACGAAGACGGCATGGAAAAATGCATCGGTTGCGAGCTATGCGCCGCAGTGTGCCCAGCAAAGTGCATTCACGTTCGTGGTGCTGACAATGATCCCGATAATCCAACATCGCCAGGTGAGCGTTTTGGCTGGATCTATGAAATCAATTATTTGCGTTGTATCCACTGCGACTTGTGTGTCGAAGCATGTCCAACAGAAGCAATCACCGAGTCAAAGTTGTTCGAGTTCTCGTTTACCAATCGCCAAGATGCGATTTACACAAAGACCGAATTGCTTGTAGGCGATGACGGTCAACCACAGCACATGCCGTGGGAAGACTGGCGCCCAGGCGAAGATCAAAACACTTCAGGTTGGATGCGTGCAACTGCTTCGTCGGGTGATGCAACATTTAGTGGTGTAGTTGGCTGGAGCGGCGAGCTTGGCTATGGCGTTCGCGCCCCAGAAGCGAGCAGCGACTAATGGAACTCTTCGTTTTTGTATGCGCAACAGCCATGATCATCGTTGGAGCGCTTGGCGTGGTGTTGCGTAAGCACCCTGTGCACGCAGCGCTGAGCTTGGTTTTGACATTGTTTGGAATCGCCGTGTTGTTTGTAGCCCAACATGCCGAGTTCTTGGCTGCAGTGCAAGTGATTGTGTATGCCGGCGCCATTGTGGTGCTGTTCTTGTTCGTGATCATGTTGCTCGGTGTTGACCAAGTTGAAAACCTGAAAACCGAGCCGCTAGCTGGTCAGCGCTGGGTTGCCGGCGCGGTTGGTGTTTGTCTACTTGGTTTGCTCGGTGCTGCCATTTACACTGGCGCCGATTCTGTCATTTCGCGTGGCGAGGGCATTGCTAGCAATGTCGCTGGCGACAATCCAGATGCCAATATTCAGCAGTTAGCTTCCTCCATCTTTTCGGACTACGTGATGGCCTTTGAAGTGACATCAATCTTGTTGGTTGTTGCTGTCGTTGGCACCGTACTGTTGTCGCGCCGTCGCACGGTGGGCAAGTCATGAACGCACTCGTCGTAGTTCCAACCACAACCTGGTACCTCTTGTTGTCGGCAGTGCTGTTTACTATCGGCACTGTTGGTGTGTTGGTTCGACGAAATCCACTCGTGATGTTTATGTGCATCGAATTGATGCTGAACGCGGTGAACCTCACGTTTGTAACTCTCGGTCGCAGGCTCAATGACATCGATGGCCAGGCAATTGTGTTTTTTGTGCTTGTTGTGGCAGCAGCAGAAGTAGTGGTTGGCCTCGGCATCATCGTCGCGATCATGCGCCGACGCAGTGGCATCACTGTTGACGACCTTGCAGAGTTGAAGGGTTAAGCCGTGACCGGTTTCTTCATCGATCATCTCTGGCTCGTGCCTGTACTGCCGTTGTTCGGCGCACTCGTCATCATGGTTCTTGGTCGACGTCTAGGCGAACCAAAGGCTGGCTGGCTTGCATCGTTCATGACTATCGGGTCGTTCCTCATTACCGTCTCGGTGTTTTTCAATCTGCTTTCACGTCCGGCGGAAGAGCGCCACCAGGTGGTCTCGATGTTCAAGTGGATACCAGTTGGTTCGCTGCAAGTCGACATGGCGTTGTTGGCAGATCCGTTGTCAATCACGATGGCGCTGTTCATCACCGGTATCGGTTCGCTCATCCATTTGTATGCAATTGGTTACATGCACGGCGATCCGAAGTTTCCGAAGTTTTTCTTGTATCTCAACCTGTTCGTGTTCTCAATGCTCATGTTGGTTCTCGGCGAAAACTTGCTTGTCACCTTCCTCGGGTGGGAGGGCGTTGGCGCCTGCTCATACTTCCTCATTTCGTTCTGGCACACTCGCGACTCTGCTGCAGTTGCCGGCAAGAAGGCATTTGTCACCAACCGCATAGGCGACTTTGGCGTAATGACAGCAATGTTCCTAGCGTTCAGTGCAGTAGGCACACTCTCGTACGACGGCATCAATGAAGCTGCTCATTCCGGTTCGTTGGCCCATGGGACAGCAACCGCTATCGCGATGTTGTTGTTTATTGGTGCATGTGGAAAGAGCGCGCAGTTGCCGTTGTATCTCTGGTTGCCAGATGCAATGGAAGGCCCAACACCGGTTTCGGCGCTCATCCATGCAGCAACCATGGTGACTTCTGGTGTGTTCTTGATGACGCGCATCAGCCCAGTGCTACATGAGTCATATTCATGGGCACCAATGGTCATTGCTTGCATCGGTGCAGCAACTGCGCTGTATGCAGCCACGGTTGCTGTTGCACAAAATGACATCAAGAAGGTTCTGGCTTACTCAACGGTGTCGCAACTTGGTTTCATGTTCTTGGCCATTGGTTCCGGCGCATATGTTGCAGCCATTTTCCACATGATCACTCATGCGTTCTTTAAGGCGCTGTTGTTCCTCGGCTCTGGTTCGGTCATTCATGGCATGCACCACGAGCAAGACATGCGACGCATGGGTGCATTGCGCAAAGTCATGCCAGTTACTGCAATGACGTTCATCGTCGGCTGGCTTGCGATTGCAGGTGTGCCACCATTTGCGGGTTTTTGGTCGAAGGACGAAATCTTGCTCTATGTGTATGCGAACAATCGCGGTTTGTATGTAGTCGGAGTAGTGACTGCATTGTTGACGGCGTATTACATGACCCGTCAAGTGATTATGGTGTTTTACGGTGAGGCAAAATGGAATGATCATGCGGCCGAGAATGGTGCGCATGGCGACTTCACCCCGCACGAAAGCCCACGCATTATGTTGATGCCACTTGTTGTTCTCGCTGGCCTTGCAATAGTTGGTGGTGCATTGCAACTGCCATTCTCCAAGAAGACTGCATTTTTGGAGCACTGGCTTGCACCGGTTGTCGAAGAGTCCGAGGCCCACATTAAGGAAACTTGGGCATATCAAAACAAGTATCTGCTACTTTGTGTAGCTGTAGTTGTTGCAACACTCGGCATAGTTGCTGCCATAGCGGTGTATGCCAAACACAAGATCAAGGCGGTCGAACCAAAAATTCTCGAGCAGGCCTGGAACTATGACGCAACCGCAGCCAAGTTGGTTGGTGGCCCAGGTAACGCATTGTTTAATGGCATCGCGTGGATTGATGCACATGTTGTCGATGGGGCAGTCAACGGCACTGCCACAATTGTTCGATCTGTGGCTGGCCAAGTTCGTAAGAGTCAGAGCGGTTTCGTGCGCGCATACGCGGCAGTTATCACGGTCGGTGTTGTTGTGCTCTTGGCTTGGTTTGTATTGAGAGGGCTGATCTGATGTTTGCTTCAGTTGAAAAGGCTGGTGAGGCCGCGGCAAGCTTCCCGATCCTG
>JBIIWI010000055.1:0-9336 GCA_044339005.1 Ilumatobacteraceae bacterium | reverse complement strand
TCTTGGTGCCGAGGACTGAAACGCCCGCTGCTTCAAGATTCTTGCCGATCGATGCTGCAAGTCCTGTGCCGTATGCATCGTCAAGAGCCAAGATGTACACCGAAGCGTTGCCATCTGCAGCAATCAAACCTGCAAGCACCGCACCCTGAAGGGTGTCTGGTGGTGCGTTACGGAAGTACAAGGCGCTGTCAGCGTATGTTGACAATGCATCTGATGTGTTTGCTGGGCTGAACTGAACAACGCCTGCCTGGGTGATCTTGTCGATCACTTTCAACGAAACGCCGGACGATGCTGCACCAATGATGGCGTCAACATTCTCGCTCAAGAGACGATCAACTGTGGTTGATGCTGTGTCTGTTGAGTTGTCACCAGAGTCGCCTTGGCTGTAAAGAACTTCTTTGCCAAGAACGCCACCGGCTGCATTGATCAAGCTCAATGCGTATTCAACGCCTGCAAATTCTGGAGCACCGAGGAATGCAAGGTTGCCAGTTTCTGGAAGCAATGTTCCGATTTTCAACTGTCCATCGCCCTTACGGGTAACGGTTGTCTTTTGTGCATCGACATAGTCTGACTCTGGAGCAGATGCTGGAATGTATGAAGCATTTGCGTAGTCAAAGCGGTTTGTTGCATCAAATGTCAAAACGCCGTAGGAAGCCTCAATTGGCTCGCCGTTGCCGTTCATTGTGTTCGGACCAGATGCGCCGTCGTAGTCAATGTCTGTTCCTGCTTTAACAAGAGCGACACAGTCTGCGAAAGTTGTGCACTTCTCGCCGTCACGTGAAACAGTAATGATCGAGTCAGCAAGTGCGCTGCCGTCGGTCTTTGCTGCTTCAGCTGCAAGGGCAATCAAGTTCACAGCATCAAATGCTTCTGCTGTGTATGAGTAGTCAACGAGTGCTTCGTTGCCTGCACCAGTCCAATAGGCGTTGACGCCATCTTTGAACTCTGCGGAAAGCTCTACGAGTGGCATTGTGCCCTTCATGCCTTCCAACTCGCCACCAGCAGCGACTTCAGTTGCCACGGTGGTGTCTGTTGCAGCCTCGTCGCTACTGCCACAGGAAACAGCAACAAAGCTGAGACCCACAACAAGAGCACCGAAGCGCTTCATGTTTGATTTCTTCATGTGTTTTTCTCCCCCTAAAAGCCGGAAGGCGGGGTGCCTGCCTGGGTTAGGAATATCAAGCCTAGGGGGATTCTGGAATGCTGCCAATCCCTATATCGGCGCTGAAGCCTTCATCAGTCGGTCGCTGATTGCGGCTCCCAAACCATGTTTGGGCGGTAAAACCGCTATCAACGTCTGGATCTGATCGGCATCGGCTTGGCGAAGATCGTCATACAGCAGGGATGCGTACTTGGACAGATTGTCATTCCGATTTAAGACCCGAACTGGTAGCTGCTGAGTGTTGAGAGTTTCAATCATGAGTTGTGCCTCATTTTCATCCGCAACTAGACGCACCCGACATGTTGGTTTGTAGTGGCTCTGGAGCATTCCAGATATCCGAGAGACGCCATCGGAGCCCTCTATTTCGTATCCCAAGATGTGTTCAAGATCCTCAACTGGAATTCCACCTGGGCGTAAAAGCTGCGGTGGCGACACAGAAAAATCCAAGATGGTTGACTCGACACCGATCGAACACGCTCCATCATCAACTATGAGCTCGACATCGCCTTGTAGGTCGTCGCAAACATGTTGTGCCGTAGTTGGGCTTACTTTGCCAAACCGATTTGCGGACGGTGCAGCAATCGGAGAACCGAGTTGCGTAATGAGCTCACGAGCGAATGCATTATCGGGAATTCGAACCGCGACAGTTTCGCGACCACCAGTTATTCCCAAAGACACTTGATCGCTGCGTTGCAACAGAAGAGTGAGTGCGCCAGGCCAGCAGGCATGCGCAATCTTCAGCGCATCATCAGAAACATTGACGGCAACCTCGTGTAGTTGCTCGATGTTTGCAACATGCACGATGAGGGGATGATCTTGAGGACGGCCTTTAACCGCAAAAATTTTTGCTATTGCGACTTCATCATTGATGGCCGCACCGAGCCCATATACGGTTTCGGTCGGTATCGCAACAAGTCCACTGTTTTTAAGAGTTCGCAGCGCCTGTTCCATCGTTGCAGGATTCGACGCAGGGGAGATATTGCAAGCTGGCGATACAGACGAAGATGGCGCTGATGGTTGCCTCATAAGACCTGAACTGTACAAAGTTTGGTCTTTGCCTGCGCGTTATGCAGTAGTATTACGTGGCTTTACAGGGCGGATTCGGAGACAGTCTGACATGAAATTTCTCAATGAAGCACCATCATTTGATTTGACGTATAACGATGTTTTCATGGTTCCAAGCATGTCGACTGTTCAATCTCGACAAGGTGTAGATCTTTCTACACCCGATGGCCTCGGTACAACAATTCCGATTGTTGTTTCAAACATGACAGCAATTGCCGGCAGACGTATGGCAGAGACTGTTGCGCGTCGCGGTGGATTGGTGGTTCTACCGCAAGACATCCCTCTGGATGTCGTTCAAACCGTTGTTGACTTCGTTAAGTCCCGCCACACAGTCTTTGAAACACCCATAACAATGCCAGGAGATGGCACGGTTGGTGAGGCGCTCAGCCTTATACATAAGCGTGCTCATGGTGCAGTAATCGTGATGGACGACGATGGTCGACCTGCTGGAATCTTTACCGAGCATGACGCTGCAGGCTTTGATCGTTTTAGTCAGTTGCACACGTCGATGAGTCGGGACTTGATCTGCTTGGACGCTTCGCAGTCGGCTGAAGAGATGTTTAATCAAATGACCGAACTGCGAATCACATTCGCTCCGGTAATTGATAGCGCGGGAAGGCTTGTTGGATGTGTAACTCGCAAGGGAACATTGCGATCAACTATTTACCAACCCGCACTCGACAAACAAGGTCGATTAATGATCGGTGTTGCAGTGGGTATTAATAGCGAACCAGCGAAGCGAGCAAAAGCGCTTGCAGCGATGGGCGTTGATGTCCTCGTGGTTGACACAGCGCATGGGCACCAAGAGCGCATGTTGCAAGCAGTCACCCAAGTTCGCTCAGCAGTCGGAAATCTTCCTGTCGTGGCCGGCAACGTTGTAACCGCATCAGGAACCCGACAACTGATTGAGGCAGGCGCAGACATCATCAAGGTAGGAGTAGGGCCAGGAGCAATGTGTACTACACGCATGATGACCGGAGTAGGGCGCCCGCAATTTTCTGCAGTACTCGAATGCTCTGCCGAATCCGCTCGACTCGGAAAACACATTTGGGCCGATGGAGGAGTTCGTTACCCGCGCGATGTGGCGTTGGGTCTTGCCGCTGGTGCATCAAATGTCATGTTTGGTTCGCTACTTGCAGGCACATACGAAAGTGCCGCTGACACACTTCGAGATTCCGATGGTCGACTGTTTAAGGAGAGCTTCGGGATGGCGTCAAACAGAGCAGTGCGTAACCGCACGCGCAGCGAGACTGCACTTGATCGTGCGCGAAAAGAATTGTTTGAAGAAGGAATTAGCACCTCGAGGATGTACCTAGATCCTGAACGACCAAGCGTCGAGGACATCATTGACCAAATTGTTGCTGGCGTTCGTTCATCGTGCACCTACGCAGGTGCAGGTTCAATTACGGAATTCGCGGAGCGCGCAGTTGTTGGTATTCAGAGCGCATCCGGTTACGAAGAAGGTCGCCCTCGGGACACCAGTTGGTAATGACTCCGAGTGACAATGTGGTCGCGATCGACGGTCCAGCAGGCGCAGGAAAGTCCACAATTGCAAAGGAGCTAGCTCGCGTTTTACAGCTTCCATATCTCGATACGGGGGCGATGTACCGCGGTATAACATGTGCAGCACTTCGTAGAGGTGTTGATCCAGGTGATGAAGCAGCTGTTGCACAACTCGCAATTACAACGGTCTTAGACATTACCAATGAACAACTTTTCGTAGATGGAGTTGATGCGACTTCGGACATACGTGGGGAGGCTGTTACTCGAGCAGTAAGTGCAGTTGCGGCAAACTCTGATGTGCGCCGCGAGCTCCGTGAACGGCAAAGGGTTTGGGTTGCGGAACGAGGTGGAGGAGTTGTTGAGGGTCGCGATATCGCAACGGTTGTGTTTCCCGATGCACGACTGAAGGTGTATCTCACAGCAAGCCCACTAGTTCGAGCGCAGCGGCGTGTAGCCCAAATTGGTGGTGATGTAGAACAGATCGCACGGGACATCGCAGAACGAGATCATAAAGATTCAACTCGAGTTGATAGTCCACTACGGGAATCCGAAAATGCAATAGTTGTTGACACGAGTGATCGCACCATAGGAGATGTCGTGAGTCAAATCGCAGGAATATTCAATGGCTGATATAACCACGAAGCTCGTCAAGAAATCCCTTGGCAATAAGATTTTTTACCTCAGCGTCCGATTTATCGTGATCGGTATATGTCGCTTGTATTTGCGTCTTCGCATAGTTGACGCACACAAGATTCCCAAAACGGGGACATTTATTTTGGCCCCCAGTCATCGGTCCACCCTTGACATACCAGTTGCGGCTGCAACCACACGGCGACGTTTGATGTACATGGGTAAGGATTCGATGTGGAAGATAAAGCCAATCGGCAAACTTCTCTCGCTGTTGGGCACATTTCCTGTAACTCGTGGTTCTGCAGATCTTGAAGCGTTAAAGCGTTGCATTGCTGTACTGGAACGCGGAGATCCGCTCGTACTGTTTCCGGAAGGTACACGTCATCATGGCCGAATAATCGAACCATTGTTTGATGGTGCAGCATTTATTGCCTACAAAACAGGTGTTCCAATTATTCCTGTTGGTATTGCTGGTTCGGAAGAGATTTGGCCACCTGGCACCAAGTTGCCTCGCCCAAAAAAGTGTGTAGCAGTTGTTGGTGATGCTATTTATCCAAAAGATCTCAGTGGATCTCGAGCGACGCGTGAGATGATGAGCGAATTTACTCTTGAGTTGCAGATATCTCTACAGAAGGTCTTTGACAGAGCATTTGAAATTCTTGATTAGCGAGAAAAATACGCAACAAGAGCATCACGAAGAAAGATTGGATCCTGAACTCCGCAGACCTCACGGGCTGAGTGCATTGATAATTGTGGGATACCGACGTCAATAGTGTCAATACCCAAACGTGTAGCAGTTATGGGGCCGATAGTTGATCCACACGCAATGTTATTTCGTGATGCAAAGTGTTGAAGCGGCACTTTGGCCTTAGTGCACGCCTCAACAAACGGGACAATGGAAGTTGGACTAGTCGCATACCGCTGTCCGATATTGGATTTAACTACTACACCTTGATTGATAAGCGGTGAATGGTTCGCATCATGGCGCTCGGGGTAGTTGTGGTGCACTGCATGAGCATTATCCGCAGAAACACAGTGTGATTTGGCCAAAACATTGATGAATTCCTGACGAGAAAGACCTTCAGCAATGCAGAGGCGTTCAAGTACATGTTCAAGCAGAGGTCCGGCTGCGCCAGTTGCAGAGGACGACCCAACCTCCTCATGATCAAACAGTGCGACGACGCTTGGTGATATTGAGTTTTGTTGTTCAATTAATGCAGTCATGGCCGCCCAGCACGACGCTTGATTATCCAATCGCGCAGATGCAAGTAGCGAATTGTCTGCGCCGATAATCGACGACTTCTGGAAGTCAAACAGCTGAGAAGAACTTGCAATGATGACCGACTGCTTGACACCGCACTGTTTGGCCAACCATTGATCAAAATCATGTTTGTTATCCGAGGTAAGCCACAGTGCGTTTAGATGCTGATGCCGATCTAGTACGAGGCCTTTGTCGTTAACGTCTCGATCGAGATGTATGGCGAGTTGTGAGATACGAGCTACCGGTGTGTCACTCGAAAACAGCCTTATTGAGCCGTCTTGCAAAGCAACGTGACCTGCAATTCCGAGGTCCCGATCGAGCCACGAGTTGAGTAAAGGTCCACCGTAGATCTCCACACCGAGCAGTGACATGTTTGCATAGTGCTTGTTTGGTTGTGGCTTGATGTGCAAACCGGGAGAGTCGGTGTGCGCGCCGACTATGCGAAAACCATTCTGAAAGGTACTTGATGGGGTTCTCCATGCAACGAGCGCTCCACCATTACAAATAAATCCGTGATCAGCAGACAATTTTTCAGAAAATGACTCTGGTGATGAGCAGTCGGAAAAACCTGCTTCAATCAAGCGGCTCCGCCACCATTCGACTACATGGTGAGCAGTGGGTGATGCGTCTAATTGAGCCTGGAGGTTGGCGAGGGTTGCTGATTCACTCATCCCTGTGATGGTAGCGAGGGAAGCTGAACACGAACATCTTGACCTAACAGTTTGCAGGACGTCTTAATTGGCTGACCACTTTCAGCTTGAGCCGTGACTACCTCTATGCAGGCATTGAGGCTGTCGCGCTGCGTAAATCCCAAATACCCAACAGCACAGCAAATTCCGATGAGAAGAAGTTTTGTCACCAGCGATGATGCGAATTTCAGCACAATGAGAAAAACGACAACAGAAGAAACGATTGCACCGACTGAAATGTTCTTCGCTAGATCCGCATTCAAGTTAAATAAATTCATTCTCGTATTCTGTCATGAGCCCGACCCTATGCTGAACATATGAGCGCAAACGTAAATTTGTCAGGAGTTGGACCATCCGACATGTGTTTGCCGGAAGTTGATGCTCGCTTATCTGCAGCACTTGATTCGGCACTGGGACAATCCGATCGTGATCGTCGTGCAGCAGTAGTGCAAGTAGTAGCTCACAACCCCACTTATCTCGAAGGCTGGGCCTGGCTTGGTGCTCTTGGGCGTGACACCATGGACTCGTACATGGCTTATCGCGTCGGTTACCACCGCGGATTGGACGCGTTGCGCGGCAATGGTTGGAAGGGGTCCGGCTATGTGCGTTGGTCCCACATACCTAATCGTGGATTCCTAAAGTGCCTGAGCGGATTGGCGAAAACTTCTCGCCTAATAGGCGACAATACTGAAGCTGATCGGTGCGAACAATTCTTGTTGCAACTCGATCCATCTCACACGTTCTAACATCGGGTTCGTGGCTAATTCTTATTCCTGTTTTGTTTTAGCCGGCGGCAAAAGTTCACGTTTTGGTTCCAACAAATCTTTAGCGCTTATTGGATCGCAACAAATGGCGCTTGTCGTTGCAAACAATCTTCAAGCTACTTTTGGAAGTGCGGCCCAACTGATCGGTGCAGATGCAAGCACTGCCAGTGGGATCGGCTTGGAAACCATACGCGGTCCGCGTGAAGGCAACGGTCCTTTGGCAGCCATCATTGATGCGTTGGAAAGCACTGAAAGCTCGCACATCGCTTTCGCGCCGAATGACACACCGTTCTTTTCTTCGGAAAATTTCTTCGCGCTACGCACAGAGATTGAACAATCAGGATCAGACGCCGTGGTAGCCGTGGACAACTCAGCCACACCACGCACACATTGGTTGCTCTCTGTTTGGCGTAAAGAACCATGCCTATCGATACTTCGCAAAGAGTATGACCGAGGTGTTCGATCCGTTCATGGCGCGGTGACCAATTTGCAAATTTCAACAGTTGAATGTGATGCGGTCTGCGTGCGCAATATCAATACGGTTTCCGACCTGCCTAATCAAGGTACTATTTAGCACCAGCAACGAAAGGCTTGTTCGTGTCAGTTCGAGAGATAACCATTGAAGAATTGAAAATTGCATTGACTACGGGTGCTCAGGTAATCGATGTACGCGAGACTGACGAATACGTGTCAGGACATGTGTCCGGCGCGACACACATTCCACTCGGAACTGTTCCAAACAACATGGAGCCATTTCGTTCCGACGATGACATTTATGTCATTTGCCAGGCCGGTGGCAGAAGCATGCGTGCCTGCGAATTTTTGCACGATCAGGGTATTACCAATGTGGTCAACGTTATTGGTGGCACGGCTGGCTGGATCGCTCTTGGAAACCCGGTGACAACCGGTCAACAGTCCTAATACTCACGCATCGTTATCCATACATATTTATATGAACATTTCTTGGATCGATTCAGATAGTGAATTGAATCTTCTTTTGCAAGACATGCTCGGTTGCGAGCGTTATGCAATGGACACAGAGTTTCATCGCGAGCGAACTTACTTTCCTCAGCTGGCACTTATTCAAATCAAGCACAACAACAGAATTTATCTGATCGATCCAATCGCAGTTGATCTCGCATTATTCACAGAGCTCTTTGCTTCAGATTCGCTATGTGTTTTGCATGCCGCACAGCAAGATCTCGAAGTTCTCAACCACGCCTGCGGATCGGCACCTCAACACATTTTTGATACACAGATAGCGGCTGGATTTGTAGGGATGTCCACTCCGTCACTTTCATCCCTCGTTTTGAGCGAATTGAAGATCAGCATTAGCAAAGGCGATCGTCTAACAGATTGGTTACGAAGACCACTGACGGCCGATCAGAAAACTTATGCCGCAACTGATGTTGAGCATCTTTTTGATATTCAAGACAATCTAAAGAAACGTCTCAACGAGCTAGAGCGACTGAGTTGGGTCCACGAGGCTTGCGAGGAATTACGAATTAGGCCTGCAGGACCAGCAGATCCTTCTGACGCATGGCTACGGGTGAAAGAAGCTCGAGCGCTCAAAGGTCAAGCACGCGGCGTTGCTCAAGCGGTGTGTGAATGGCGCGAGCGCAAAGCAATGGCGGCCGATGTTCCGCCGCGTCGGATTCTTTCTGACATTGCAATCTTGGGGATTGCACAGATCATGCCGAAATCTTCAGATGAATTACTAAAAGCAAGGGGAGTGGAGAGTCGTCAGATCGGTGGCGATGTCGGACGCGAATTACTTGCAGCTGTTGAACGGGGCAAGAGTGTTGTCGTTTCGCTACCGCAAATTGAAAATGATGATGTAGACAAAGAGTTGCGTCCGGCAGTTGGCTTGATCACTGCGTGGATGAGCGAACTTGCCAGAACCCATCACATTGATGCCACTCTGCTCGGCACACGCAACGATATTTTGTCCTTACTGCGCAAATCACCTCAAGGCCGACTGAGCGTTGGGTGGCGTGCAGAAATGGTTGGTAAAGACATCGAACGAATCCTGTCGGGTGAGGCAGGTCTGAGTTTTAACGGTCACGGCAGATTGCGGCTGTTACCCACCAATAATCCAACAATCTGAACTAAAAGCCACAAAATCACAGGGATAACACGCTAAGATTTATAGCGATGTTTATCCACTAAGTGGCTGCCTCACCGGTAGTCACCCGATCAAGGTTCGGAGCCCTACCGTGAAGAAGGGTCGTCACCGTCGCTTCGAAGAAGCGCGCAAATTAA
>JBIIWI010000102.1:0-2636 GCA_044339005.1 Ilumatobacteraceae bacterium | reverse complement strand
TCGCTGCGGTCGAACAGTCTGTGCCAGTGCTGAGCCGAGCTCAGATGTTGAGTTCAATTTGTGCACTCAAGCAATCAGTTGCGGTTGCCGGCACGCATGGTAAGACAACGACATCAGCGATGTTGATGCACATCCTGGCTACTGCAGGACTACAGCCGAGCTTTGTTATAGGCGGAGACGTGCATGGGCTTGATCTTGGTGCGGGGTGGAGGAACGGGCAGCATCTTGTGGTTGAAGCTGACGAAAGTGATTCAACCCATTTGGCATTACCACTTTTTGGGACAATCTTGACCAACGTTGATGTTGATCATCTCGATCACTTTGCAACGTTCGAGAAAATCGTTGAAAGTTTTGAGCAGTATGTAAAAAAGATCGATGGACCAATCGTGATGTGCGCCGATGATCCAGTTTGCGCAAAGATCGCTGCAACACAAGCATGTCGCACCTATGGCATGAGTGTCGCTGCAGATGTGCGAGCCGTCCGCGTGGTGCTTGCAGATGGCGGCAGCCGTTTCGATGTCGAGTCGCGGCATTCTGGTTCGGGAGCACCACAAGTTTCGATCGGTTCTGTCCATCTTCCATTGCGGGGAGAACACAATGTGCTCAATGCAACTGCGGCATTGACAATGGCAATGGAGCTTGGGGTCGAATTTGAAGTTGCATCTCAAGCATTGAACAGTTTTCGTGGCGTTGCGAGGCGTTTCGATATGCGAGGTATTGATGATGGCGTGACCTTTGTGGACGACTACGCACATTTGCCGAACGAAATTATTGCTGTATTGCGTGGTGCCCGCGACGCGACGGACAAGTGGGGTCGGGTCGTGGCAGTCTTTCAGCCAAATCGATTTAATCGGATGAGCGTGATGTCTAGCGCCTATGCAGATGCTTTCGGTGATGCAGATGTTGTGGTGATCACCGATATCTACTCGTCGGGTACCACTCCGATACCCGGTGTAACTGGCAAACTTGTCGTTGATGCAATCGAGAACAATCACCCAGGCAAGAAGGTTGAGTGGATTGCGCAACGGGATGATCTCGTGAGTTTCCTTGCCTCTGCGCTCACAAGCGGTGATCTTTGTATTTCGATGGGCTGTGGTGATGTTGCCCAACTTCCTGACGAAGTGATGTCGTTGCGCCAAAGTAATCGGGCAAACGATTCACTGAAGCACTAAAGAGCAAGAATCATGAACACACCTCGCTCGTTTAAACGGCCTGCAACAAGTGCTGAATTGCAATTGGCAACTGAGTTATTTGGAAAGCGTGCACGCTCCGATGTATCTCTTGCGCAATTTACGACATATCGAGTTGGCGGAAACGCGGCTCTGCATGTACATGTTGAATCAATAGACGATCTAGAGGCAATTAGCGCCATATTGGCACAGGTTGATTTGCCGTTGTTGGTGATTGGTAGGGGAAGCAACATGCTGATCGCCGACACCGGATTTCAGGGTCTAGCGATCACATTCGGAAGTTTTTTGGAATACATCGATCTACCCGACCGGACTATTGATACAGGCGATAGACGTGGTGCAGGCAGCGAAGACGGAGGCCTTGAAGTTGAACCGATTGCGCTTTTCGGCGGCTCGGTATTGCTGCCTGTTGCGGCTCGACAGAGTGTGCATCGTGGGCTTACAGGTTTTGAGTGGGGTGTGGGCGTGCCAGGCACAATCGGTGGAGCGGTACGCATGAACGCGGGTGGTCATGGTTCCGACATGGCATCGTCCCTTGTATCGGCCCGTATTTTCCATCTCTTGCGGGGTGTTGAGGCCCATGTTGATGCAGTTGATTTGGGTCTGAGATTTAGAGGATCGGCGATTGCCGACCATCATGTGGTGTTGTCGGCGACGCTCAACTTGGGTTGGGCAACTGACACAGAAGCAACAGAAAATCAATTGTCAGAGATTGTGAAGTGGCGCAGGGAGAACCAACCTGGCGGACAAAATGCTGGCTCAGTGTTTGTCAATCCAGTTCCTGGTGAAGTATCTGCAGGTGCGTTGATAGATCAAATCGGCATGCGTGGTTTTCGTATTGGAACAGCACATGTTTCAGAGAAGCATGCGAATTTCATCCAAGCTGAAGAAGGCGGACTTGCCTCTGACGTTGTACAGGTGATGGCCGAGATTCGTCGTCGGGTCAAAGAGGCAACGGGTTACGACTTGCGTAGCGAGATTCGACTTGCTGGTTTTGATGCAACCATAGATCCTTCGCTTGTTGAGGTGTTGACGAGTGAGTCGGACACGAGTGTTGCAACAGTGCGGCTCGAACATATTTTTGATCGGAATGCAAGCACATCAGTTTCTACCGACACATCGATACCAATTTCTGTCCTGAGCTCAACCACATTTCAGGATCCGTTAGATGTGCCGACCGAAGTACTTGACGAGTTGCGCGCAGTGTTTGGCGATGAGACGTCCACCACGCAGGAGCAACCTGTTATTGCTTCAGTAACCGACATCAAAACTCGCGAAGTGACAATGCCGGTTGTGACGGCCGATGCAACGGGGAATACAACAGGTACTGCGCCAGCTGCCATACCGACTCGTGTTGTCATTGTGGATGAAGACTTTCGTCAACCATCAGAGAGTGATTTCCCGTCAGACACTGCATCGCAGTCTGTGCACCAAGCACCTACATCT
>JBIIWI010000101.1:0-2734 GCA_044339005.1 Ilumatobacteraceae bacterium | reverse complement strand
AAGGGTCGCATCGCCGTCGACGTCGCTTAATTTATCGCGGGCAAATTTATGCTGCCCATTGCGGTTGATGCGCTGGGTGGCGACAAAGCCCCCGCCGAAATTCTTGAAGGAGCAAAGCAAGCTGCTGCTCTTGGCATTCCAGTTCTCTTAGTTGGCCCTGCCGATCTCGGCACGCGTTTCGACATTGGCGATATGCCGTTGCATGTTGCCACCGAGTTCATTGACATGCACGAAGATCCAGCGTCTTCGGTGCGCACCAAAAAAGATTCAACACTTGTGCAATCTGCCGAGTTGGTGCGCGACGGAAAAGCAAGCGCAATGATTTCTGCCGGCAACACCGGGGCAACGATGGCTTCGGCCCTCTTGCGCATGGGGCGCATCAAGGGCGTCAAGCGTCCTGCAATTGCTACACCTATTCCTGTTCCGGGCAGCACGCACACTGTGTTGTTGGATGCCGGCGCCAATGCAGAAGTGGAAGCAGAGTGGCTTACACAATTCGCAATCATGGGTTCGGTGTATTCGCGAGTGCGATTTGGTATCGACAAGCCACGCGTCGGTCTGCTCTCAATTGGTGAGGAGCCCGGCAAGGGCGACACGCTGCGCAAAGAAGCTTTTGTGCTGTTGAGTGAATGTAGCGAGATCAACTTCATCGGCAACGTAGAGGGCCGCGATATCACCACTGACGCGGTAGATGTTGTGGTTACCGATGGATTTACTGGCAACGTTGCATTGAAGACCTTGGAAGGCGCAATGCGCTCAATTGTCAAAGCGTTGTTTGGCGCCATTGGTGCGCCTCAATACAAAGAGCACGCTGATGCGATCATGCCAGCACTACTCGATGTGTATTCAATCTTTGATCCAGATTCGACAGGTGGCGCAATCTTGTTAGGTGTTGACGGCGTGTGCATTATCTCGCACGGTTCGTCAAGCGCACGCGCAATGCTCAACGGAATCAAGGTTGCTCAAGAGATGGTGGAGAGCAACATGGTCGGTCTTATCGCAGAGGCATTACAACCGAAATGAGCAACTTGCTCGAGTCGTTGGCCGAGCGAATTGGGCATCGCTTTGCCGATGAAACATTGCTAGCAACTGCAATGCGACATCGTTCGTGGACATCCGAAAACGATGGGTATGAATCAAACGAGCGCCTCGAGTTTTTGGGAGATGCAGTACTCGGCTGGGTAGTTGCCGACATTGTGTACCAACGTCATGCCGAGTTTCAAGAAGGCAAACTGACCGACTTGCGTAAGAGCGTTGTGAATGCAAATGCACTTGGTGCAATTGCTGCCGATCTTGATCTGGGTGATCACTTGTTGCTCGGCAAGGGTGAAGACGCCGCTGGTGGCCGCGAAAAGACTTCGATACTTTCTGATGCCCTTGAAGCCGTGATTGGTGCTGTGTATTTAGATGCAGGTGCGGTTGTAACGCACCGTGTCGTAACGCAGTTGATGTCTTATGCGATTGATAACGCCATGGGCGGACTCGACCGGCTTGATGCCAAAACTCGTCTGCAAGAACTGGCTTCGAAGTTGTTGGAAGAGCATGTGCACTATCGGGTTACCGATGAAGGCCCAGATCACGAAAAGGTTTTCTTTGCCACCGTATATGTAGGTGACCGCGAGATGGGCAGCGGTGAGGGCCGTTCAAAGAAAGTTGCTGAACAATTGGCTGCCGAGATTGCCTGCGACACGCTGCATCGCGAACACGGTACTCACTAGTTTTTCGCAATGCCCGAGTTGCCGGAAGTCGAAACAGTTCGACGCGGTATTGAGCGAGCTGCAGTAGGTCGTCGTATTGCGCGTGTCGAAGTAGGTCGCGAACGAACCGTCAGGCGCACTAGTCGCGAAGCATTGATTGATGGGTTGTCTGGTACGACAATCACGCATGCTGGACGACGAGGGAAGTATTTGTTGTGCTCACTCGACTCTGGTCAACAGATGATGATTCACTTGCGCATGAGTGGAAGAGTGCTGATTGCAGAATCGGGTGCGCAACGATTACCGCACACTCATGTGGTGTTGCATCTGGAAGCGCTCGGGAAACAACCACCGTGTGAATTGTGGTTTGTTGATCCGCGCACGTTTGGCGAAGTAGTTGTATTTGATCCGGACCGTTTGGCCGAACAGATGCCAGAACTGTTGCGACTTGGTGTTGATCCGCTCGTCGATGAGTTCACGCCAGAGATTCTGCGTCAACGATTTGTTGGGAAGCGGGGCAACCTCAAAGGCACGCTGCTCAATCAGAGTGTGATTGCCGGTATCGGAAACATTTACGCCGATGAAATCATGCATCGGGCTGGGCTGCGGTGGAGCAGGGTGCCAGGGCGATTATCGATGTCAACAATTGAGCGGTTACACGAGGCAATTGTGCAGATTTTGAGTGATGCAGTGGCCTCGGGAGGCAGCACATTGGACGACACGCAGTACGTGGACGTGATGGGCGATATTGGCAGCTATCAAAACGAGCATCGTGTGTATGGGCGAGCGGGCGAAATGTGCCTGACATGTAACAAGGCTCGAATCTCTCGCACCACGGTTGCGGGGCGCACCACCTGTTACTGCGCGGTCTGTCAGCGCTGAAAATCATGTAAATGCGACTCAAACTCGGGTTTTCTACTATTCTCGCCGATTGACGTGTTTCTCAAATCGCTGACTCTCAAAGGCTTCAAGTCTTTTGCTGATACCACCGTGATGGAGCTCGAACCAGGTGTCACCGTAGTGGTGGGGCCAAACGG
>JBIIWI010000054.1:0-9891 GCA_044339005.1 Ilumatobacteraceae bacterium | reverse complement strand
AGCGGGGTTGCATGTGGTTATCCACAGTTAAGTCACATGGTTATGCCCCTAGCGATCAACAGGCAAGTTCGGGCAAGGTAGACGTATGTCATTAGCGGGTGAATCAAACAACGACACGCGACCAGTGCAACGCAGCACGCAACGTGTGCCGCCACACAACTTGGATGCTGAAGCATCGTTGTTGGGTGCAATGTTGTTGTCGCGCGATGCGGTTGCCGCTGCACTCGAACGCGGTGTACTTCCAGACGAGTTTTATAAACCGATTCATCGCCATATTTACGATGCGATTCGATCACTCAACACGGGTGGCGAACCAGTTGACGCTGTCACCGTTGCAGAAGAACTTCGTCGCGCGGGCACTCTCGACACCATTGGTGGTCTTGATGCATTGCTGACATTGCAAAATGCAACACCAGCAATCACAAGTGCTGATCGTTACGCAAAGATTGTTCGCGACACCGCGCGGCTCCGTCGCCTAATCGGCGCGGCCTCCGACATTGCCGAGATTGCTTTCAACGAGCCAGACGACGTTGATAAGGCAATCGATGACGCTGAGAGCAAGATTTTTGATATTGGCGAGAGCCATATCGGAGACAACGCAGAAAAGGTCAACGTGTTGATCGATCAAGCGATCGAAAAACTTCAAACACTCGTTGACAACAAGGGTGCTATTACGGGTGTACCAACAGGAATTGCAGAACTCGACAAAGTGTTGCTCGGCTTGCAGCCGGGCACTCTCAATATCATCGGCGCTCGTCCGGCAATGGGTAAGAGCGCCTTTGCACTTGGACTTGCAGTGCACGCTGCCCAAACATTAATGAAACCAGTGCTTTTCTTCTCGCTGGAAATGGGTAAGGCCGAACTTGCTCAACGTATTTTGTCGAGCGAAGCGCGCGTAGACAGTACGTTGTTGCGCACAGGTCGTCCATCGGCAAACGATTGGACAAAAATCAGCCACGCTGTTGGTCGACTCGATATTCCTTTGATCATTGACGACAGTGCCGGCACGTCGGTTGGTCAAATCCGCGCTAAGGCGCGTCGGACCATCAGTCGCGATGGCGGGCTTTCACTCATCGTGATCGACTATTTGCAGCTGATGGGTGGTGACGGTCGACCAGAAAACCGCCAGTTGGAAGTGAGCGAGATCAGTCGAAAACTCAAGTTGCTGGCCCGCGAATTTAATGTGCCGGTATTGGCATTGAGTCAGTTGAGCCGCCAACTCGAGTCACGCACCGACAAGCACCCAACTCTTTCCGACTTGCGTGAGTCTGGCGCACTTGAGCAGGACGCCGACGTGGTGATGTTCTTGTACCGTGCTGAAATTTATGACCAAGACCCGAACTTAAAGGGACTTGCCGAAATCAACGTCGCCAAGCACCGTGCCGGACCATTGGGCACCGCACGCCTCGCTTGGCTCTCGACGTACACCCGTTTTGAGGGCGTGGCTTCAGATCCCGTTGTCGATGCCGCACTTCGCAACTAACACATGTTTCTTGGCGAAGACCTTCTTGCGTATTTAGTCCTCGCTCTTGGCGGGGCAATGTGTGTCGGTAATGTGCTGGCCATTGTGAGACCACCGAGTGCAACAAAGAAACTCAAACAAGCAAGCGATGACCTAGATCGAGCACCAATTGCAAGAACCGTGACGATGGCGATTATTGGTGGTGTTGCAGCCGCTTGGGCCCTTGTCAGTTTGTTGAGCGGGTGACGGGAATCGAACCCGCGTTCTCAGCTTGGGAAGCTGATGTTCTACCTCTGAACTACACCCGCGAAACCGTTGTAGAGAGTACCAACCCGAAACGAAGTTCAAATCCTGTGATCGTCATGTTTAATCAGTGCTGAAGGCTATTAGCCAGAGCTGAAGGCTGTTAGATAGTGTGCTTCGTTGTGATCCTGTCTGACAAAAGCATCCGTGAGGCCCTTGCCTCGAAAAGAATCATCATTGATCCGCTCGACGAGTCGTGCCTGCAGCCGTCGTCAATTGACGTCAAGGTGTCCAACTTGTTCCGCGTATTTCGCAATCACACTTCGGCAGTCATCGACGTAAAGAAAGATCTTGCAGATCTCACCGAGTTGGTAGAGGTTCCCCAGGATGGCGTGTTTATGTTGCACCCAGGCGAATTCGTATTGGGCTCGACACTCGAGCGTGTTGCAATTGCTGACGATCTTGTCGCTCGCGTTGAGGGCAAAAGCTCGCTCGGCCGACTTGGCCTGTTGATTCATTCAACTGCAGGGTTTATTGATGCTGGCTTTGATGGCCACATCACACTCGAGTTATCAAATGTGGCCAATTTGCCAATCACGTTGTATCCAAACATGAAGATTGGTCAAGTGAGTTTCATGACAATGACGACTCCCGCCGACAATCCGTACGGCAAAGGTGCGAGAGGTTCTAAATATCAGGGTCAGCGCGGGCCGACCCCAAGTCGTTACTTCGAAAACTTTCGCTAGTTAGTTTCCAGCAGTTGGGACTGCGAGTGGCGCAGGCCGCTCGGCGTTAATCCGCTCGCCATTTTCGAGTGCATCCAGCAAGTGAATGGCAATGTCCGCGACCTTGACTTCGGTCTCTTCTTTGCCAGCACCCTTCACACCATCATCAAGCATGATGTAACAGAACGGACACGCCGTTGCGACGCGGCTTGCACCAGTTGCAATTGCTTCTGCTGCGCGCTCGTCGTTGATCTTTGTGCCGATATTCTCTTCCATCCACATGCGCGCTCCACCAGCACCGCAACACATTCCGGTAGTTCCGTTGCGCGGCATTTCAACAAGGTCAGCACCTTTAATTGAACTGACAACATTGCGTGGTGCTAAGTACACATCGTTGTGTCGTCCGAGGTAACACGAGTCGTGATATGTAATGCGCTCTTCGAGGGTTGCATTGCTGACATCCAACTTGCCACTGTCAATCAAGTGCTCAAGCAACTGTGAGTGGTGAATCACTTCGTACGTGCCACCCAATTGCGGATATTCGTTTGCAAGAGTGTTGAAACAGTGCGGGCACTGCGTGATGATCTTGCGTACGCCCATTCCGTTAAGCATCTCAATGTTTGGCATTGCCAACATTTGGAACAAGTATTCGTTGCCACTTCGTCGAGCACTGTCGCCGGTGCACATTTCGCTTGGTCCAAGAATTGCTACATCAACGCCTGCACGCTTGAGCAACTTGGCCATCGACTGCGTCACTTTTTTGTTCTTGTCGTCGAAGCTGCCTGCGCAACCAACCCAGTACAAGTACTCGTGGTTGAATGCAGCACCAGGATCAAGCACTTGAACATCAAGATCTTTTGCCCAATCGCCACGCTCGCCCTGGTTCATGCCCCATGGGTTGCCTTGGTTTTCCATCGCGCGATATGCGTTGCCCAACTCGGCTGGGAAGTCGCTTTCCATCAGTGACAAGTAGCGACGCATGTCGAGAATCTTGTCGAGAATTTCGATGTTGACCGGGCAGATTTCATCGCAGGCCTTGCAACTCGTGCATGCCCAGACTTCCTCTGCGGTAATCCGCTCAAACAATGAATTGACTGAGATAGTGATTTCACTGTCGACACCAATTGGCGGTGAAACTTTGCCACCTGGGGCATGCGAGGCAGTTGCGGCCATTACTTCACCGCTCTTGAGCACGATTTCGCGTGGGTCAAGTGGCTTGCCTGTTGCGTGTGCTGGGCAGACGCTTGTGCAACGGCCGCACATGGTGCACGCATCAAGGTCGAGCAGTTGCTTCCACGTGAAATCCTCGATGACATGCGCACCGAAAGTTTCGAGCGAGGTCTCGGTGAGATTTGGCATTGCCTTCATCGCACCCTTTGGACGCTCGCGATCCTTGAGGTACATGTTGAGAGGCGAAGTAAAAATGTGGCGCAACATCGTGACTGGCAAGATCGCTAGAAAGACAATGAAGGATGCAACGTGAGCAACCCACCAACCCTGATGCCATGTTGTCAATGTGCTTGCTGATGCACCGTTAACAAGTTGTGCAAGTGGGTAACCAACAAAACTCCATTTTTCGAAACCAAGATCAACACCAGCTGCTTGACCTTGAGCAATACGGAACATCTCCGAACCAAAACCGCTCACTCCGATGGCCAACAATGTTGCAAGGATCAGCGCATGCTCTGGCTTGGTCTTGATGCGAATTCGATACGGCTGCTGTACATAGCGACGCACGATGGCCCATACGACGCCACCTGTGAACATCAATCCCGCAAAGTCGCCAACGGCGGCATAGGCCTTATAAATATCGCCGTGCAAAAACTTGAGTGCTGGTGGCAATTGGTGATCGATTTCGAGCACCGTGGTAACACCGAGCAAGATCAAAAATCCGAAGTACATCATTGAGTGCATTAAGCCAGCAGCACTGTCGCGCAAGAGCGTGCGCATGTAAACACCAGCACGGTAATCGGCAAGGCGTTGTTTGAAATTTTTGCGAGTTGTCTTGCGGCGATCTGGTGCACCGCGCTCCCAGTTGCGAATTCGGTCGGCAAAACGTAGTGAACCCCAAATGAGCAGCATTGGAATCACCGTGTAGAACGCAATTTGAAATGCGCCAGGGATTCCTTCAAAAACTTTGCGATGGACAAGCGACTCTTCTTCCCAACCGGTGATCTGCGGGACAATGCCGGAGATCATGGTGAAGACACCAATGCCAACACCGAACGCGATCGAGATTTGATATGGCTTGATGCGCTTCGCGCCAGCCACAGGGGCAGTTGGTGTGTCGTGTGTGGTGCTCATGAAGATCTCACGCTAGTGGGATTTGTGCCAGCGACGTAGAACCCGAGGGAATTTATCCAGCAGTTGCTTGGCGCGAAACGGCATCTGCCGCTGCTGCAATTGCGGCTGCGTCGCCCATGTAATCCACCGACTTCACGTCCATTGAGTCTGTGAACTCGTAACGACGAGGCACACCGGTGGGGATATTCATCTCGGTGATATCTGAAGCTGAAATATGTTCGAGATGCATCGCGAGTGCGCGAATTGAATTTCCATGAGCCGTTACCAACACATTGGTGCCCGCCTGCAACTGTGGACGAATGACATCATTCCAATACGGCAGCACTCGTGCGAGTACATCTTTAAGACACTCGGTCGCGGGGAGCAGATTTTTATCGAGCCCTTGACGAACAAGTTCTTGATATTTCGGTTCATTTATAGGATGCTCGGGGCTGTCTAGTGGTGCCGGTGGGGGAGCAATGTCAAAGCTTCTTCGCCAAATCATTGTCTGCTCGGCACCATGGAGTTCTGTGGTTGCCTTTTTGTCGAGTCCTTGTAGAGCCCCGTAGTGACGTTCGTTGAGCAACCATGTTTTCACTACGGGCAGACTGTCTTGACCCATCTCACGCAACACCAACTGGGTGGTGTCGGTTGCTCGCACCAACAAACTTGTATGTACTGCACCAAACTTCATGCCAGCCTGGCGCAGAGTAACTCCGGCGGCTTTGGCCTCATGTATTCCTTGTTGGGTGAGCGGCACATCGTGCCAGCCAGTAAAGAGATTCAACTCGTTCCAGGTGCTTTGACCGTGTCGAAGGACGATGAGGGTTCCAGGCATGCCCAAATGGTAGGCCAAACAGCCATTTTGCGCCATATTTCAGCAATCTGGTGCCCAATACCGTCCGATGTGACAAATGTTGAGTGATATACACTCAACTTTTATGATCTAGAGGTTGTTAGGTTCTCAACTCGCCTCTAGCGTTGTGGCTACTAGAAATTCCCCAATTACCCCAAAGCAATCAGGAGCAGTAGAAAACATGGCAAAAGCAGTCGGAATTGACCTCGGAACCACCAACTCGGTTGTCGCAGTTTTGGAAGCTGGCGAAGCCGTTGTAATCCCCAACTCAGAAGGCTCACGCACAACACCTTCGGTCGTCGCGTTCTCGAAAGCTGGCGAAGTGTTGGTCGGCGAGGTCGCCAAGCGTCAGGCAATTACAAACCCAGAGCGCACCTTTCGCAGCATCAAGCGCCACATGGGTGAAAACTGGAAGTCGGAAGATGTAGACGGCAAGAAATATACGCCACAAGAAATTAGTGCTCGCACATTGATGAAGTTGAAGCGCGACGCCGAAGCATATTTGGGCGACACCGTGACACAAGCCGTGATCACCGTTCCTGCATATTTCGATGACGCACAACGCACTGCAACAAAAGAAGCAGGCGCAATTGCCGGCCTCGAAGTGTTGCGCATCATCAACGAACCAACCGCAGCAGCTCTTGCTTATGGACTCAATAAGGGCGACGAAGACGAGACCGTATTGGTATTCGACTTGGGCGGCGGCACGTTCGACGTCAGCGTGCTCGAAATTGGTGACGGTGTGTTTGAAGTGAAGAGCACACACGGAGATACTCGCCTCGGCGGTGACGACTGGGATCAACGCGTAATCGATTGGATGGTGCAGCAATTTAAAGCAGCACACGGAGTCGATTTGGCTGTTGATCGCATGGCAACACAGCGCCTCAAAGAAGCTGCTGAAAAAGCAAAGATCGAGTTGTCACAAAATCAACAGACACAAATCAACCTGCCGTTTATTACTGCAACTGCTGCCGGCCCATTACACATGGACGAGTCACTCACTCGCGCAAAGTTTCAGGAATTGACAGCTGACTTGTTGGAGCGTTGCCGCAAGCCTTTTGAGCAAGCAATCACTGACGCAGGTTTGTCAAAGGGACAAATCAATCACGTCATCTTGGTTGGTGGTTCAACTCGCATGCCTGCAGTACAAGACCTTGTGCAGAGCCTCACTGGCAAAGAACCAAACCGCACCGTAAACCCAGACGAAGTTGTTGCCATTGGTGCAGCAGTGCAGGCTGGAGTATTGCGCGGCGACGTGAAAGATGTGTTGTTACTCGACGTAACTCCACTTTCACTTGGTATTGAAACCAAGGGCGGCGTAATGACCAAACTCATCGAACGCAATACAACCATTCCAACTCGTCGTACCGAGGTGTTTACAACAGCTGACGACATGCAACCATCGGTGGAGATTCACGTGTTGCAAGGCGAGCGCGAGATGGCCAGCTACAACAAGACACTCGGCAAGTTTCAACTTGTTGACTTGCCTCCAGCACCTCGCGGAGTTCCACAAATCGAAGTGACATTTGATATCGACGCCAACGGCATTGTGCATGTTTCGGCGAAGGATCGTGCGACAAGCAAAGAGCAGTCAATGACCATCACCGGTCAGTCTTCGTTGGCTAAAGACGACATCGCCAAGATGGTGAAAGATGCCGAAGAGCATGCCGAAGAAGACAAGGCTCGTCGCGAAGAAGCAGAAATTCGCAACAACGCTGACTCACTCGTCTATCAAACCGAAAAAGTTTTGCGCGAGCAAGGCGAAAAGGTGACAGAAGAAGAGCGCACAGCAGTTGAAGGCCCAATGGCAGAGCTCAAAACATTGTTGCAAGGTTCCGACAATGCGGCGATTAAGGCAGCAACCGAAAAGTTGATGACTGCAAGCCAGGCATTTAGCCAAAAACTGTATGAGTCGGCAGCACGCGATACTGACGCTGCAGGCACATCGGCAAGCGGCCAGAGTGCACCTGGCGGAAACGATGACGACATCGTTGATGCCGAAATTGTCGACGAGAAGTAATTCGGAATCGACAATTTGTCATGACTGACAATCCAGAGAACGGCCCAGGAGACGGCAGCGAACCGAGCAATTCGGCATCTGCCGACAACGAGATGGTGCAAGATCTCGAGTCGGCTTTTGCCGAACTCAACATCATTGAAGTTGTAAAAGAACGCGATGAGTTCAAAGACATCGCGCTTCGAGTTCAAGCCGACTTCGAAAATTATCGCAAGCGTGCTGCCACACAACTAGCCGACGAAGTAGATCGTGCAACCGGTCGAATAGTTGAGTCATTGTTGCCGGTACTCGACGCATGTGAAGCTGCAGCCAGCCATGGCGTGACCGGTGTTGAACAAGTGTGGAGTTCGCTTTTGGGCGCAGTGCAGAAACACGGGCTTGAAGCTCTGGACCTAGCTGACAAACCGTTTGATCCAGCAGTCGCAGAAGCAGTGATGCACGAAGAAGGCGACCCTGCAGATTCAGCAACCGAACCAATGGTTATTGAAGTGTTGCGCACTGGTTATCGATGGAAAGGTCGCGTGCTGAGAGCGGCAATGGTCAAGGTCAAGGGTTAAGCATGCAACGCGAGTGGTTTGAGAAGGACTACTACGCGACGCTTGGCGTGTCTAAAACGGCAACAGCAAAAGAGATCACGAAGGAATATCGCAAACTCGCGCGCAAGTTTCACCCTGACGCAAACCCAAATAACGCATCAGCCGAAGAACGGTTTAAAGAGATTGCGGCGGCCTATGACGTGCTTGGCACCGATGAGACGCGCAAAGAATACGACGATGTTCGTCGATCCGGCCCAGCGTCTTTTGGTCCCGGTGGCCCAGGAGGTCAATCGCCAGGTTCGTTTCGGTTTGATGGCAACAACATGGGTGGAGACGGCATTGGCGATTTGCTTGGTCAGATGTTTGGCGGTGGTCGCCGGCGCAACAACAGCGGTGTTGGTCCACAACGCGGGGCCGAGATTGAAGCCGCGCTGACGCTTGACTTCGTCGACGCCGCACACGGTCTAACAACAACTTTGCACCTGACATCAGAAGCAGAGTGTTCGTCGTGCAACGGCAGTGGTGCTCGAGCAGGTACTTCTCCCAAACAGTGCCCACAGTGTCGGGGTCGTGGAGTTGTCGAAGACAACCAAGGCCCTTTTGCGTTTTCGTCACCATGCCCTCGTTGTAATGGTCGAACAGTAATTATCGAAGCCCCATGCGTTGGGTGTAGAGGTACGGGCATCGAGATGCGAGCTCGTGAAGTGAATGTGCGCATTCCGGGTGGAGTAGATGATGCACAACGAATTCGCCTCAAAGGACGAGGCGGCCCAGGGCGCAACGGCGGTCCGGCAGGCGACTTGATTGTGTTGTGTCGAGTAACTCCACACGAAGTGTTTGGACGAGATGCGCTACATCTCACACTGCGCCTTCCAATCACATTTGCAGAAGCAGCACTTGGTGCCGACATTGACGTACCAACACTTGATGGGTCGCTCGTAAAGTTGCGAATCAAGCCCGGAACGCAATCTGGTTCACGTCACCGTATTAAAGGCAAAGGAATTACTGCAGCAAAGTCGACGGGCGACTTGATTGTCACAGTGGACATAAAAGTGCCAACAAAAATGAACGATCAACAGCAACAAGCGGTAACGGATTTTGCTGCAGCAACAACCGAGTCTGTACGAGAGTCAATATTGCAATCAGCATCGGCAAAGAAGAGGGGTTAACCAATGGAACGCGAACTACATGCCGTCTACGTGATATCGGTTGCTGCCGAACTTGCGGGTGTGCACCCTCAAACCTTGCGCATTTATGAGCGCCGTGGCTTACTGCAACCCGCTCGAACAACTGGTGGCAACAGGCGCTACAGCAATGCTGATATCCAACGATTGTTGCGCATTAGCGAATTGGCTGAAGCAGGAATGAATCTTGAGGGCATTCGCCAAGTTCTCGAACTTGAAGCACACGTTGCGCAGCTGCAGGCTGAAGTGGCTCAACTCCAGCGCGAACTGGCTGTCGCGGTCTCGGTTGTTGAACGAAGTGGTCGATTTGAGTTGGTGCCATTACGTCAGGCGGTCACAGTTTTTGGCAGTAGGCCGAGCATCTTTCGTCGTGACGAGTGAGATGTCGAGCATCAGGCACTAGACTCTTCTTACGTTCCCCACAATTTAAGTAGGAGCGTTGCATGCCTGTCGCAGTTGTCGTTGGTACCCAATGGGGTGATGAAGGCAAGGCCAAAATCATTGACCTTTTGGCAGGCACTCATTCACATGTAGTTCGCTATCAAGGCGGACACAATGCGGGCCACACCGTTGTCGTGGGCGACC
>JBIIWI010000100.1:0-2796 GCA_044339005.1 Ilumatobacteraceae bacterium | reverse complement strand
CTGGTAGCAAGTATTGACAAGTTGATCACCTGTGATTTCGTTGAGTAGGCCAGTAAGACGTTGTCACGATACGCAGGGCGGAGGGCAATTTCAAGAGTCTTGGCAATTATTTTTTTATTTTTATTTGGACTTGAAATTTGAATTACTGGCTGTACCCTGCCGTCGTGGTGGGTACACATTGGAAGCCCTATGACTCGTTAGGTGCACCTCAAGTTCTTGCGCATCGCGGAGCATCTGCGGTCGAAGTCGAAAATACATTGTTAGCATTTCATCGTGCAAAAGCATTTGGTGCGCACGCTGTTGAGCTCGATGTGCGCTTATGTAAGAGCGGCGAGATGATTGTGCATCACAATCCTGTGCTGAGCGACGGTCGTCAAATCAAGTTGCTTAACAAGGACGAGTTGCCAAGCCACATATGCACGCTTGAAGAAGCATTGGATGCGTGCGAAGGCATGTGGGTCAACATTGAAATCAAAAATGATCTGAGCGAACCCGACTTTGACCCAGCCGAAATGCTTGCGAGCAAGACTGTCGCATTGTTGCGTGGCCGTGGCGCTCCAAATCAGTGGCTGATTTCATCGTTTAGGCGCGAAACAATCGATGCCGTGCACGCATTGTGGCCAGAGTTGCCAACGGCCTGGCTCACCATGACAGTTGATGATGCACAAGCCGAGAGCGTGGCTGCAGACCTGCGAGCAAGCGGGCACAGTGCGCTTCACCCGTATGTCAAAACACTCACGCAACACGTGATCAACACGATGCATCTGCATGGCCTGAGCGTCAACACGTGGACGATTGATGACCCTGTGCGAATGGCCGAACTACTCGAATGGGGTATCGATGGCTTGTGCACCAACAAGCCTGATGTTGCGCTCGAAGTAATCGCCAAAAGTCGCTAATTAGAAATCAATAGTCGGTCGTACCAGCAACAAAGCAGCAGGGCAGTGCTCGATTTCAAGAGAAGTCGTCTCACCTAAGTAGTCACCGTCGAGTTGGTAGGGAAACGGTGCAGGGAAACTCAACGAAACTTTTTCTACATCGGTTGCAACGTCAACACGCGACGACGGATGTACACCGTCACCTCGCAGTGCGCTGTACAGGGTCTTCATGATCAGCGGCGTAGTCATTTTGCGGAAGGTGACGACCGTCAGTTTCTTCTCGAGTGCAGCCATTGGTGCGAGGTTGATTGCGTGCTTACCAACATAGGTGTATGGGTTTGTGTTGAGCACCACGGTAAAGAACGCGTTTGGAATATGGCGGCCGTCAACCTCGAGCGTGAAGTGTGGATACTTGCGGTTGTACGAAACAAACCACGCCTGCATGGCGGCGTATGCAAACAACGGCTGTCCAACAAGTCGTTTGAGCGAAGACCGTCGCTCCACTTGCTCAACTACTGCTGCGTCATAACCGATACCGGCGTGAAAGCAAAAGTAGCGACCGTTTGCTTTGCCAAGACTGACGCGTTCGATTTCGTTACGCTCCATGCCGGCGGTGAGTTGAGTGAGAGCAACCATTGGCTCGTTGGCGATGCCAAGCGAGCGCACAAAAACATTGGTCGATCCACCCGGCAACATGGCAAGCGCGGTGTCGCTGCCAGCCAAACCTGTGGCAACTTCATTCAGAGTTCCGTCGCCACCAAATGCGACCACGCAGTCAAGACCTCGGGCGGCTGCATCCTGGGCAAAACGGGTGGCGTGACCTCGCTCGTTGGTTTCCACCACCTGCACGTCGTGGTTTTTGGCCAGGTGCTGGTGTACAAGCACGGTGTTGCGGGGCGTTACCGAGGAGGCAAACGAGTTGACAATGAGCAGAATACGCAAGGGATAAATTTTACCGCCGCCTATTGGTAACCCGTGTCACAGTCACATATTCCATGGTTTCGGGTTGGGTAAAAGCCTTACGCATCGGTAACAATGGAGGAATGAATATCGTCGTATGCGTCAAGCAAATTCCCGACCCAGCCACCCCAGGTGCTCTCGATAGCGCCACCAACGCACTCAAGCGTGACGGCAAACTCATCTTGGATGAGTCTGATGGTTACGGCGTCGAGATGGCGTTGCAACTTGTCACTACTGCAGGCAGCGGCGAAGTGAGTGTTGTGTCGATGGCGCCAAACGGCGAAATGTCCGGCATGCGCACTGCACTTGCAATGGGCGCAGTCAAGGGTGTGCTTGTGAGTGATCCAGTTCTTGCTGGATCCGATGCGTTGACAACAGCAAAAGTTCTTGCAGCAGCAATTCAGAAGATGGGTCCAGTCGACTTGATCATCGGTGCAACCGAATCATCTGACGGATACACCGGCACCGTGCCAGAACAAATTGCAGAGTTGCTCGGCATGCCATCAATTACGTTTGCAAAAAAAGTTGAAGTGTCTGGCACCACCTTGAAGGTTGATCGTCAGAGCGAAGCTGGTTACGACGAAGTCGAGTGTCAGCTTCCTGCTCTGATCAGCGTGACTGCTGGTGTGGTCGAGCCTCGTTACCCAAGCTTCAAAGGCATCATGGCTGCAAAGTCAAAGCCAGTAGAAACTTTTACAGCATCTGATCTTGGTGTCACCGCAACTGGTTGGGCAGGAGCTGGACAAAAGATTGTTTCGGTAACACAAGCCGAAGCACGTCAAGCCGGTGAAGTCGTTGAAGACGACGGCACAGCATTTGAAAAGATCGTCACATATCTCGAAAACCTGAAAGTGATCTGAGGACAACATCATGACAATCAACAACATTTGGGTATTCGCACAAGCCAACGGTGATGTGCCAACAACCGGCACACTCGAGTTGCTTGCAAAGGCACGCT
>JBIIWI010000099.1:0-2809 GCA_044339005.1 Ilumatobacteraceae bacterium | reverse complement strand
CACAGCAACGTGTTGCCAGATCGTCCGGAAATTCGTGGCATGTTGCGACGAGTTCCTCACCTGATTGAAATCAAGGAAGGCAAGTAATCATGCGCGTTGATCAACTAGCCCCATCAAAGGGCTCAACCAAGAAACCAAAGCGCGTCGGTCGTGGCATCGGCGGTAAAGGTGGCAAGACTGCAGGTCGCGGTACCAAGGGTCAGTACGCCCGTAACACGGTTGCCCGTGGTTTCGAAGGTGGACAGATGCCGCTCAAGCAGCGCGTACCAAAGTTGAAGGGTTTTAATAACCCGTTCCGCGTTGAGTACTACGCCGTCAACCTCGACGTCATTGATGCTCTCAATTTGGATGAAGTCAATCCAGCCGTTCTTGTGCAACGCAGTGCTGCACACAAGGGAACACTGATCAAAGTATTGGGCCGAGGCAAGATCACTAAGGCAGTCAAAGTTTCGGCACATGCCGTTTCCAAAACAGCCGAACAGGCGATTGTTGCAGCTGGTGGAAGTGTCACGATTGTGGCAATGCCGCACAAGGGTCCTCGTCCAGCCGCCAAGGGCAGCCAGTTCACCAACCGCTAGTACTGTTTTTCGAATACTAGAGAAGTACGGGAGCCACAACGATGTTGTCCAACGTGAAAAACATCTTCAAAGTGGAAGATCTTCGCAACAAGCTGATGTTTACATTTGCCATGGTTGCGGTCTATCGCTTTGGTGCTGCATTGCGTGTGCCAGGTATTGATTCGCAAGCGGTTCGCCAATTGACTGAAGCATCCAACTCACAAGGTGCGCTTGGTTTCCTCAACCTCTTCTCTGGTGGAGCGTTTGGTAGTTTTTCGATCTTCGCTCTTGGCATCATGCCGTACATCACGGCAAGCATCATCATGCAGGTGCTCGGTGTCGTTATTCCAAAGCTTGAGCAGTGGCAACAAGAAGGTGCAGTCGGTCAGCGCAAGATCACCCAGTGGACTCGCTATCTCGCAATTGCTATTGCAACTTTGCAAGGTGCAGGACTTACTTTTATTTTCGGCCAAGGTCGTGGTTCGGCATTCTTCGGCGCGGCAGCTCAGGCACCAGACGTTGTTTTATTGGATCCATTTATGCCACGCGCATTGCTCGTAATTCCCTCGCTCGTTGCGGGTACAGCACTGTTGATGTGGGTTGGAGAATTGATTAGTCAACGCGGTATTGGTAATGGAATGTCAATGATGATTTTCGCATCGATCGTAAGCGGATTGCCTTACAACTATTACTCACTCTTGCAGAGCAAAAAGACTGTCACGTTCATTATTTTGGTGGCCGTGTCTATCGGTATTTTGTTTGCAGTAGTTCGGGTCGAGCTGGGTCAGCGTCGTATTCCTGTGCAATTTGCGAAGCGAGTTGTCGGCCGGAAGATGTATGGCGGTCAAAACACCTATATTCCGCTCAAGGTCAACCAAGCTGGCGTTGTTCCAATCATTTTTGCAAGCTCGGTTTTGTTGTTGCCGGTGCTGATGTCGAACATGCTCGGTAGCGGCGAGGGCTGGCGCGGTTCAATCGCTGGTTTTGTCAACAACTACTTGGTCAACAGCCAAAACATGCTGTACATCTCGATCTTCTTTTTGTTGATTATTGCATTCGCATACTTCTATAACTCCATCGCATTCGATCCAATCCGTCAAGCCGATCAATTACGTAAGCAGGGTGGCTTTATTCCGGGTATTCGACCAGGACCACAGACCGAAAGCTTCTTCGCAAAGACTGTCAACCGAATCACTTTGCCTGGTGCAATGTTCGTTGCCTTTATCGCAATTTTGCCCTACATCATTTTGTGGATTGGGGACGTGCAGTCGTTTCCATTCGCAGGTACCACTGTGTTGATCGCCGTGGGTGTTGCGCTCGAATTCATGCGCCAGATCGACAGCCAACTCATGCAGCGCAACTATGAGGGTTTCTTGAAGTGACGCTTTCCTAAAAAGGAAACGCCTTCAGAAATTTCATCGAAACAGGGACATCATGCCAACAGCAGTGCGCATCATCATGCTCGGTCGCCAGGGCGCCGGCAAGGGCACACAGTGCCGACTGTTGTCGGAGCACTTTGGCGCACCACATATTTCAACTGGTGAAATGTTGCGTAGTGCAATCCGCCAAGACTCTGTTGTTGGTCGGGCAGTCAAAAAGGTTTTAGACGAGGGAAATCTGGTTGAAGACGGATTGATGGTCAGCCTTGTGCGGGGTCGTATCGGCGAGACAGATGCTCGAGTTAATGGCTACATCTTGGATGGTTTTCCGCGCACGGTGAGCCAAGCAACTTCGTTTGATCACATCACCGAAGTGCGTCCAGTCGACATTGTGATCAATCTGGAAGTCAAGCGCGAATTGGTGTTGAGCCGATTATCGGCAAGGCGCACATGTGAGCAATGCGACGCCAACTACATTTCGGACGGCAATGATCCAAAGCCTTGGAATTGCGCTAAATGCGGTGGTCTTGTGCACCAACGTGATGACGACACGCCAGAGGCGATTAACCATCGGCTCGACCTCTACGACTCTTTGACCTCACCATTAATTGACTACTACACGAGCAAATCGCGGCTCGTGGTAGTGGACGGCCTCGGTACAACCGAGGAAGTCTTTGAACGCCTGACCTCTGCGGTCAAAGCGGTTCAGGCCTAATAATTTGGGGAAAAAAGTACCAACAGACGGTGGTTTAGTGGTCTGAGGGGTTTTGGGGTGGGATTATGCGGCGGTAGCATAACCCTTCGCCTTTTGGGAGGATTATCGCCCTCTTGGCTTGTGTCCGTGCGTTTTGAGGAGAAAGTTCTGCCAAAAAA
>JBIIWI010000012.1:0-29687 GCA_044339005.1 Ilumatobacteraceae bacterium | reverse complement strand
ACGATCGCAACGCAATACCCAAAGCAACAGAGTCGCAAAAGATTTTTGAATATTGGGGACACGAAGCAGCACATCTGCCGGTCGAGATACACCCACTATTTCGCTGGAAGATGGAAGCAGCACGCCTAGGCAAAGCACGTCACTGGGGACTCACCAGTTTTTATGACGACAACAAGGCGTTTGTAAAACGCATGTTGAAACACGTCGAAACAAACGGCCCAACAACTGCGCGTGAGCTTTCTACTCGAACCGAGAAACGTGGCGCCGACAAAAAAACGTGGTGGGACTGGGACGAGTCAAAAACTGCGCTCGAATATTTGTTTCTCACTGGCCAATTGATGTCGCGCGGGCGAGGCACAGACTTCGCGCGCATCTATGACACGCCCGAGCGTGTGTTGCCGAAGAAAGTGTTAGATGCACCGACACCGACTGAGCATGACGCTCGCAAGCAATTGCTTGTGCGTTCGGCGATTGCGCAAGGTGTTGCAACTGCTACCGACTTGGCCGACTATTACCGACAAAAACCAGCAGCAGTCAAGCCCCTGATCGCCGAGTTGTTAGAAGAAGGTGAGTTGCGCATAGTTGCTGTTGACGGCTGGACCGAGAAAGCATTTGTGCATCGCAGTGCCAAACTGCCCAAGCAACTTCATGCCACTGCGCTACTTTCACCGTTTGATTCACTCGTGTGGTGTCGACCACGCAACGAGCGTTTGTTCAATTTTCATTACCGCATCGAGATCTATACCCCCAAAGAAAAACGCAAGTTTGGCTACTACGTATTGCCGTTCATGATGAATGGCCAAATGGTTGGCAGAGTTGACTTGAAGGCAGACCGTGCCAACTCGAAACTCTTGGTACATAGCGTGCATACCGAAAAGGGAATTAAGCGCGCGACGATCAGTGACGCGTTAGATTATGAACTACGCGTAATGGCTTTGTGGCTTGGACTCGACAAAGTTGTAAATAGCCGTGGGTAGCCTGTAGCGCGTGAAACCAATCATCGCTATTGCCGGCCGTGTTGGCCCTGCCAGCCGTGTTTCGCGCAGTGCCGTCCACTTTGCGGGCGATGTTTATACGAATGCAGTATTGCGCGCAGGTGGCGAACCAGCGATTGTGGTGCCGCAACAGTTGACTGATGAAGATGCCGATGAATTGATGTCGCGTTTTGATGGTTTGGTGTTGATGGGTGGCGGTGACGTAGACCCAACGTTGTATGGACAAGAGCCAAGTGTTTACGTCTATGGCATCTTGACCGAGCAAGACATTTTTGAATCAACGATGGTGAAAGCGGCAATTCGTATGGGCAAGCCCGTGCTTGCAATTTGTCGCGGACTACAAATCACCAACGTTGCGCTGGGTGGAACTTTGGTACAAGAAATTGCAACGCTGCCAAATGCCGATACTCAAGTGCTGCACAAGCCAGACAACTTTCCTGAAGGTGCACCATTTGCCGTGCATGAAGTACGTATTGCCGAAGGAAGCAGACTGGCTAACGCATTGGGCGCAACGTCGTTGCGCGGCGCTTCATTTCATCACCAAATTGTTGACAAGGTGGCACCTGGTTGTGTTGCCGTTGCGTGGGCAGAAGATGGACTACTCGAGGGAATTGAACACATTGATCACTGGTTGGTCGGTGTGCAATGGCATCCAGAAGACACCGCTCACGAAGATGCTATTCAGCAGAATTTGTATGACGCGCTGATTGCTCAGGCCATCGTGTCTTCGTCAACCGCTTTGCGATAAGGCGATGTTGGCTCAGTAATCCATCGAAATGCCTTAGTGATTCCAGAGCCAAGCGGTCGTAACGCAAAGCGCTCGGTGAGCGGAAGATAGGGAATGCGCAACATTGGACGCGACCAAGCTGGAAGTGTGGCTGCTGTTGCAGCAACGAGTGCGTAATACGCTGCTCGCGCTGGAATAGGAAGTGATGGCTGGAACATCAGGTACTTGAGTGCATCACGAGACTCTGCGGTGCTCATCAGTTCATCTTGAAATGAAAGCAACTGCTCGCTGAGTTCTTTTTCGGTTGTAGGAGGATTTGGCACGTCGAGCTTTGCAGCGATAAGCGCCATGTCGGCAACATAACCATCACGACCAGCTTGATCTAATGGCTCTTTGCCATAGCGCTGGTGCGAGGTGAGGAAACTGTCGACCTCGACAACATGCACCCAACGCAGGAGGTGCGGATCGTTTGCTGAATACGGTCTGCCATCACTCGCAGTGCCGTTAACAAAACCGTGAACGTGTTTGATGCGATCGATGATCTTTTGGGCCTCGTCTGCTGGACCAAATGTTGTTGCTGCCAAGAAATCTGCAGTGCGTTGTAAACGACCCCATGGATCAGTTTTGTAATTTGAATGATTTGCAACACCAGCCATTGCGAGCGGGTGCAACGTTTGAATCATGAGTGAGCGAAGGCCACCAATAAACATTGAGGCGTCCGAATGCACGCGTCGCACAGGACGATCATCATCAAACCATCGTGGACCGGGTGTGTCCATCAGATCTTGGGCGCGGGCATCACCGTTTGGACCAATGACACGTGCACGCAATGCGTCACCAAGTGAGTCACGCACAGTAGTGATCAACTCTGTGACGGCAGGGATTTTGGTGATTCGATTATTGGACGTTGCCACACATCAATCGTGCCATCAAACAGATCAAACCACACGAATTGGATGCCGAGTAATGTGGGTTCGTGACGACAAACACTGAATCCGCCATGCCGAAATGGGTACCTCGTGCAATTGTGGTCTTTTGGCTCGGCTTTTTGGGCGCACTAGTTGCGCGTGAATTGTTTCATCAGTTATCAAGCTTTGTATTGCTGTTATTAGTCTCCATGTTTCTGGCACTGGCCATTGAGCCCGGTGTCAATCGGTTGGCACGACGCGGATGGCGCAGGGGGAGCGGTACTGCACTGATTTTGTTCGGTGTACTTGCGTTTAGCATTTTATTCATTGGTGCAATCGGCACGCTGGTGGGCAGTCAGGTTGCCGATGTGCTCACCAATAGCAAAACGTACGTCAATGACACGGTCGACTTTGTCAACGGAACATTTAACACTCATATCGATCCAGCAGAAGTGAATGCTTCGATCGCAAAGCCGGACGGCCCAGTGCAGACCTTTATTAATAATCAGCGTGGCCGAGCCATCAGTTTGTCAACAAGCGCACTCGGTGTTTTGTTTCAACTGTTGTCGGTGTCATTGTTTACGTTTTATCTCGTTGCAGATGGACCAAAGATGCGCCGCGCAATTTGCAGCAGGTTGCCAGAAGCAAAACAACGCACTGTGTTGAAGACATGGGACTTAGCTATTGAGAAAACAGGCGGGTACCTGTATTCACGTGCATTACTTGCATTGATCTCGGCGTTCTTCCACTGGATCGCATTTCAGGCAATTGGCACACCAGCTCCTGTAGCAATGGCGTTGTGGGTTGGCATCGTTTCGCAATTCTTGCCAGTTGTTGGTACGTACTTGGCTGGTGTATTGCCGTTGTTACTGACATTCCTTGACTCACCGATAAAGGCCTTGTTTGTGGTTGGTTTCATCTTGGTGTATCAGCAGCTTGAAAATTATTTGTTTGCACCGCGTATTACTGCACGCACACTAAAAGTGCACGCAGCAATTGCTTTTGGTGCAGCAATGTTGGGTGGAGCAGTTCTTGGTCCACTTGGCGCAGTGATAGCACTGCCGGCCTCAGCAATGATTCAGGCACTCGCAAGCAGTTGGGGTACACGCCATGATGTCATTGACGATGAACTAGTGCGCGTTGTTGAAAAACCTGTACGCCAAAAACGAGCGCGTCGAATTCGCAAAAAGAGCTAGGCGCCGATCGGCGTCACGCTGGAAATTCCAGACAGCGCTTGCAACTCGGCAATGATTGCCTCCGGCACCAGAGTGGTGGTGGCAATACACATAAGCGCGCTACCTGCAGTTTCGGTTGTGCCCACATCCATGTTGGCAATGTTGATACCGGCGTTACCAAGAACAGTTGCAACACGGCCAATGGCTCCGGGTTGGTCATCGTTTTTAACGACCAGCATGAACTCAGATGGTGGAATATCGGTGAGATGGTCGTCAATCATCACAATGCGAGCCTCACGGCGACGACCGGTGAGTGTTGCAGACAAACTGTGAGTTGATGAACGCAAGGTAAGCAAGTTGATGTAATCGTGATGTGTTGTCGTGGTTGTAGCAACACTGGTGATTGAGACATCGAGGCCTCTCGCAATCACTGGAGCGTTGACAAGACTGATGCTTTCTTTAGACCAGACAGTAAGTAAGCCCTTAAGCGCACTAATTGAAATGAGACCCGGGTCGTATGCGCCTATTTCTCCAGATGTTGTGAGCTCTACATTTGTCGGTGTGTTATCGGTCAGCGATGCAAATACGCGACCAAGTCGCTCGGCGAGAGGAACGAATGGCTTCAACGTTTCGTTGGCATCTCCAGCCTCGATGTTGACAGCGAATGGAACAAAGTCGCCATTGAGCGCTAGTTGCACCATGTCGGCAACTACTTCTCCCGCGCGATCTTGGGCTTCACGCGTGCTCGCACCGAGATGAGGAGTCACAACAACGTTGTCGAGTGAAAAGAGAGGTGACTCTGTGGTCGGTTCTTTTACAAACACGTCGAGTGCAGCACCTGCAATGGTGCCGTTGCGGAGGGCTTCTGCCAAATCGGTTTCGTTTGCGATGCCTCCGCGAGCAACGTTGACAATTCTCAACGATGGCTTTGCACGACGCAACATCGCTGCATCAAGAATTCCGTTGGTTTCTTTGTTTTTCGGTAAGTGAATGGTGAGCAAATCGGATTGCTCAACAACTTGTTCGAGGGTAAGCATCTCTACACCAAGTTCGCGCGCACGATCGGGTGATACATAAGGGTCGAATGCGACAAGGCGCATGTCAAACGCTCTGGCGCGTTGAGCAACAAGAGTTCCTATGCGGCCAAGACCAAGAATGCCGAGCGTTTTGCCAGCAAGTTCAATGCCTTCCCACTTGTTGCGCTCCCACCTACCTGCAACGAGTGCGCGGTGTGCCTGGGGAACATTGCGCGCGATCGAAAGAATCAGTGCCATCGTGTGTTCGGCTGCTGAAAGCACATTGGACTGGGGTGCATTGACAACCATGACGCCCTGCAGTGTTGCCGCATCGACATCGATGTTGTCGAGACCAACGCCCGCGCGCGCAACGACCATCAAATCTTTGCCCGCTTCGAGCATTTGTGCGTCAACCATGGTGGCCGAGCGAACAATGAGCGCACTGGCACCTGGCAAAATCGCATGCAACTGCTCCGGCGTTTTATCGACTTGAATGTCCACCTCAAAACCTGCTGCCCGAAGGCGATCAAGCCCAGTTTCGGCGATGATCTCGGCAATAACGATGCGTGCTTTTGTCATGAGAGTTGCTCCACGATGTAGTCGATGCTGGCGGTGAGAAGTTGGACGTCGGATGGCTCAACTGCTGGAAACATAGAAACGCGCAATTGGTTACGGCCAAGTTTGCGATATGGCTCGGTGTCGACGATGCCGTTATTGCGCAAAACAGTTGCGACCTGTGCTGCATCAACACCGACAAAGTCGATTGTGCCAACAACTGGTGATCGATGTTGTGGGTTGGCAATAAAAGGCTCAGTGAATGCACGACTAGTAGCCCATCCATACAAAATGTCGGCTGATTGCTGCGTGCGCTTGGTGCACCAGTCAAGACCACCGTTGTCGAGCATCCAGCCGAGTTGCTCATTGAGCATCACAAACGTAGAAATTGATGGCGTGTTGTACGTCTGGTTGGCTCGCGAATTTTCGAGTGCCATTGACAAGTCGAGAGATGGTGGGCACCAACGTCCGGTGCTGCTGATCTTATTGATGCGCTCAACTGCTCGAGGAGAGCACAATGCAATCCACGTGCCACCTTCTGATGCGAAGCCTTTTTGTGGAGAAAAGTAATACACGTCGACTTCGGCTGGTGACCATGCAATGCCACCTGCTGCTGATGTTCCATCAACTACCACAAGCGCTTCGGTTGGTAGTGCTGGACGAGAAAGTTGCATAGATGCACCCGTAGAAGTTTCATTGTGGGTGAGGCAATATGCATCAACATCAGCTTGTTGCATCACTGGAACAGTTCCAGGAGCAGACTCAATCACGATTGGGTCGCCGAGATGAGGCGCCGCTTTTGCGGCCTGGGCAAATTTTGAAGAGAATTCTCCGAACACGAGATGTGCACTGCGATTTTCGATGAGTCCAAAAGTTGCAGCATCCCAAAACAAACTGGCTCCACCATTACCAACAACAACTTCCCAATCTTGCGGCAGTTGGAACAACTGGCGTAGTTGAGTGACCACGGAACCAACTAAGTTTTTTACTGGAGCTTGTCGGTGTGATGTGCCAAGAATGTTTCGCGATGCACGAACCACTGCGTCAATTTGCTCTGAACGAATTTTTGATGGACCACTTCCAAAACGCCCATCGAGGGGAATGAGGTATTGAGGAATTTTTATTTCCGAGAGAGCAGGGGCGACCATTCGTTCAGTTTCGCAGGCAAGGTGCGCAGACTTACTGTGATTTACAAAAAGTCAGAAAGATTTGAGAAGATTTAGGCGTTGGCGGCGAGAATTTCGCCATCAAACCAAGATTCGCCACTTGCAATGGCATTCGCTGCTCGTTGCAAACGAAGCGCATCAAGTGGCTTGATGATCCAACCATTTGCACCACTTCGTCGCGCCAAATGAACATCGGCTTTTCGATCGAGCAACATCAACACTGGAACATGTGGGATGCGATGGTCGCTGTGGTCGAGACGAAGATTCATCGTGACAGCCATGGCGCCCATAGAGCCGATTTGCAGGTCGAGAACTGCCAGATCGGGTGTGCGAGTAGCAATGGCTTCTGGCACATCACGACCATTACGGCAAACGGTAAACGAAGTGTCGGGTGAGCCAAGTGCTGCAAGAACTTCGTCAAGAACCCATTGGGCGTCAGTAGCTAGCAAGATATGCACGCCAAGAATCTTAGCGTTTGACGCAGATACCGTAAGTTGTTCGGAAGTACTTGTTGTGTAATAAATGATAAATATGACCCCCGGAGGATCTGTTGCTGAAGTTTTCGAAAATTGTGCGCATGGGTGCGGTCGCACTAATCATTGGAGCAGCAGGGTTTTCAATGAACGCTGGTGCATCTGCAGAGTCGACTCCATCTGCCAATGGGCTTGCACCAGTTGACATTGTGGCAGTGAGCGGACTGCTCGATGATGTGGTTGTGGCAGAGATTGAGACCGCTATTGATAGATCGACTACCAATGGGGCACAAGCGATTGTGTTACAAGTGAATTCGCGCGGCGCTGTTGTGTCTCGTGAGCGCATGGCGCAAGTGTTGGAAAAGATTTCGTCGGCCAAAATTCCTGTTGCGGTTTGGGTTGGCCCGACCGGTGCTCGTGCATATGGACTATCGGCGCAGATGCTCACGGTTGCCGATGTGACGGCGATGGCGCCAGGCGCACGCATTGGACACAGTGGAGAACTATTGAGTGTTGGTGGATCGTCGGTGAGTTTCGGATCTGCTGACGCTCAGCTGAATAACTCGAGCGTTGGTTTCAGCGATGCACGCAAACTTGGCGTACTCAAAAATGTTGGCACCGACGAAGGTGTGCCAGTAGTGCGCAACATGTTGTATGCGCTAGATGGTTTAACAATTGATGGAAAAGCTCTCGACACTGTTGTTGAGTCACTTGACTCAACTGGTCTTGTGGTTCGCGACGCTACAACTGCTCGATTTTTCAAACTCGGGGTTGTAGGACAATTGATGCACACAGTTGCGAGCCCACCTGTTGCGTACTTATTGTTTGCCATTGGCTTGTCGTTGTTGATCTTTGAGTTTTTTACAGCTGGTATTGGCATCGCGGGTTTTGTGGGAGCAGTGTGTTTGGTGCTCGGTGTATATGGACTCGCTGCATTACCAGTACATCTGTGGGCTGTTGCATTGATCGTGCTTTCGGTGTTTGCATTTGCGGTTGACGTGCAAGTCGGTGTGCCTCGGTTGTGGACAGGCATTGGTCTCGGATTATTTACGATTGCCTCATTAACGCTGTATCAATCAATAGATGGAAGCTCGATGCGGATGTCGTGGCTCACCCTTGTTTGCGGAATTGCAATGATGGCGCTTGCATTCATTGTGGGTATGCCGTCGATGGTGCGAACACGCTTCGCAACACCTACCATTGGTCGTGAATGGATGATTGGTATGGAAGGTATCGCGCAGTCTGATATCTCTCCTGAGGGAATTGTGATTGTGCAAAGCGCTCAATGGCACGCCCGTACAAATAGGTCAACACCGCTATTGCAGGGTGCGGCGTGCAGGGTGGCGGCTATTGATGGGATCACACTTGAAGTAGAGCCACTTGAAGGTGCAGCGCGCGACTATCGAGAAATGCGCAAACCAGCCAGTGAATAATGACCTGTCGGCCCGTAGAACGGCTGCCGAAGTAGCACCACTTCAACCACTTGACTGGTTGTTATTGCTCACACCTGGCGTGGTGTGGGGCTCATCGTTTTATTTCATCTCAATTGCTCTGCGCTCTTTTGCACCAGGCATGATCACGCCTATGCGTGTTGTGCTCGGTTGCATCACGCTGACCTTTGTTCCTGGTGTTCGCGCTCCAGTGCCACGGAGTGCATGGCGCAATATCGCATTGCTTGCACTTGTATGGCTCGCAGTTCCACTCACCGTGTTTCCTTTTGCCGAACAGCACGTATCGAGCAGCGTGACAGGCATGCTCAACGGTGCGACGCCGTTGTTCGTGGCGATGGTCGCTGGGGTTATAGCGCGACGGTTACCACCGCGTGGGCAGATTGTTGGTCTTGCCATCGGATGCATTGGAGTCGTGCTGATTGCATTGCCAAGTATTCGTGAAGGTTCGTCAAGTTCATTTGGTGTTGCACTGATTATTGGTGCGCTGATGCTGTACGGGTTTGCACTCAATATTGCGAGTCCACTGCAGCAGCAATTTGGTGCGCTTCCGGTGCTGTGGCGTGCAGAGATCGTTGCGGTCGTGATGCTTGCACCGCTTGGCATCTATTCGACTTTGAACAACGATCGACCATTTGAATGGGTTGCACTTGCCGCAGTGCTTGCTCTTGGTGTTCTAGGCACCGCAGTTGCGCACTATGCGATGGTGATGCTTGCCGGCCGTCTTGGATCGACGCGTGCGTCAGCAAGCTTGTATTTAATGCCGGCAGTTTCACTTGCTCTTGGCGTTGTCGTGAATAATGAAGATGTGGCACTACTTGCAATTGTTGGCAGTGGAGTCGCAGTGCTCGGTGCCTACGTATTGAGCCGTAGTCGCCAAAAAGCGGTCTAACGCCTTTTAGAGTTTTGCGCCTGCAATGCGCACGTCATCGCGACGGCGAGTAAAACCAGTTGTGTCCAAATGATTAATCAGCGGCAGCGCGTATTTGCGTGATACACCGAGGTGTTCACGAAACTGGGCAACGGTAAAGCCCTGAGGGTTGGCAGCCAGTAACTGACGCGCTGCTGAAACTGCAGTGTCAATTGCAGAAGAGTGAAAATACAACTCTTCGCAGTGTACGAGAATGCCGCGCTGCACCAGTTGGCGAATGATTGCTTTATCAAATTGCTCAGGATCTGACGGCATGCAACCTGTATCTGCAAACTGATTCACCATGGGGTGAAGCGCAACGTCGTTTGCGTCGGTGCTACGAGCACGACCTTCACGCACAGTGACATTTGTAAGTGTGGGTAATACAAGCCGTTGCTGAGCGGAAAGTGTGGCGACGTCGACTCCTAGATCTTTTGATGCAGTAATGAGTGCAACTACTTCGTTGCTCACTTCAGCCAGATTGTTGGTGGTGGTAACCCATCCATCAATCGCCTGCTCGACTTCGGATATATCAACATTGCGGCCAGCAAGCAGGCGCAACTGCTCCATTTGCACCCAGCCACGCTCTGCAATCAAGCGCAGGATCTCTTTATCGGGCTTGGCCTTCGACGAACGCAGTATTGGCTGGATGTCGAGTACCTCGCCACCGCCAATGGTTTCATCGCGACCAGATTCACGCAGAATAAAACGATCACCAGGTGCGAGTGGAAGCATGTCGGGAAGTGAAACTCTGATGAAACCTGTTTCACCGCTTTGGATACTTGTTGAACCAAGAGTGTGTAACACAGCCTTGATTTCTCGTGAGCCGATGTACAGCATGTAACTACCGCGTTTTGAAACCGCGTGTTCGATTGAATCCAAAACTTTGAGAGATGCATCAAATTTGTTTGTTCCGAGCCATTGACCATCAACCACTAAGACATCACCACGACTCACAGCAGAATGGTCGACTCCTGTGATGTTGAGAGCACATCGGTTGCCTGCTTCAAGTTTGTCAAGCGAAACTCCATTGGACTGAATTCCACGAACTTTGACAGCATTATTGGATGGCTGTAGCAAAAGTTCGTCGCCGACACTGAGCGACGAACCAAGAAGCGTTCCCGTGATGACGGTGCCAGAACCTTTCGCTGCAAACGCACGATCGACCCAAATGCGGGGTCGGTGTGTGTTGACGACTGGAGGCAGCGATGCAATGAGGTCGCCGAGTGTGCTGCGAAGTGTGTCGAGCGTTGCGGAGTTATGTACGGAGACCTGTACAACTGGCGCAGCTTCAAGAAATGTAGAACGAACATGGCGGTGCACACTGTCGAGCGTGAGCGCTAGGGCCTCTGCATCAACCAAATCAGTTTTGGTGAGCACAATGACACCCCGTGTGATGCCAAGCGAATCAAGAATGCGCAAGTGTTCTTCGGTTTGCGGCTTCCAACCTTCGTTGGCTGCAACCACAAACATGCACGCATCAATACCGCCGATGCCGGCGAGCATGTTGCGCAAAAAACGAACATGACCAGGTACGTCAATAAAACCAATCTGTTGCTCAGCGATTTGCGTGAAAGCAAAACCAAGGTCGATGGTGAGTCCGCGGCGTTTTTCTTCTTCCCAACGGTCTGGGTCGGTACCCGTAAGAGCCTGTACGAGTGATGATTTGCCGTGGTCGACATGGCCGGCTGTGGCAATAATGCGCATGTGTAATTACCGAACTGGTAGAGACTTGAGCGCTGCAATCAACTCATCGTCATCGTGTGCAAAACACGAACGCAAATCAAAGACGGTGTTGCCATCAATGACACGCGCAATGACGGGCAAGGTTCGTTTGCGCAACGCTGCAAGGTGATTGCCCGCGACCACAATGCCGATCGACGGTATTGAAGCTCCGGGTGTGGAACCGGCACCTGGGAGTGCAGATGTCTCAACGAGTTTGCCAACACTTGAGGCATCAATGATGTGTTGAGCGCGAATACGCAATTCGTCAACAGTTGTTGTTGCCATTGCCCAAAATGGGATATCGGTGGTTACTCGTTTGTCAAGGTAGGCAAGTGCCACTTCTTGTAATGCAGATATAACGAGTGCGCCCGGGCGAAGAGCACGTGCAAGCGGGTGAGCATTGCATTGAGCAATGAGGTCTGCGTTGCCTGCAATGATGCCGCACTGTGGGCCACCCATAAGTTTGTCGCCACTAAATGTGACAAGTGATGCGCCTGCTTGCAAAGCTTGCTTTGCTGCTGGCTCACTAGCCAACCAACTTGGAGCGGGGCCACTCAGCCATGGGCAGGTTTCGTCAATAAATCCGGAGCCGATGTCGGCAACAACCGGCACGCCAAGGGTGGCGAGTTGGCTGACTGGTGTTTCTTCAACAAAACCATTGACGCTGAAATTAGATGGATGCACTTTTAGGAGCAGAGCAATATCGTTTTTCTTTGACTCGACTGCTTTTGCATAGTCGCGTAAGCGTGTGCGATTAGTTGTACCTACATCAACAAGTCGTGCACCACTTTGCTCGAGCACATCTGGGATACGAAACCCTCCACCGATTTCGACCGATTCGCCGCGCGATACCGCAACATCTCTTCCGTCTGCAAGTGCACCAAGCACGAGCATGATGGCTGCAGCATTGTTATTGACAACAAGTGCTGCCTCTGCTCCGCACATCGTGGCAATGAGTTTGCCGATAGAACTTTGACGCGAACCGCGTTCGCCAGTTGCAAGATCAAACTCGAGTGTTGACGCCCGAGCTTGTCGCGAAAAGTGAATGGGTGCCCGACCGAGATTGGTATGCAGCAAGACACCCGTGGCATTGACTACATCGCGCAACAAACTGGTGTGAAATTCGGCGGCAAGTCGATCGGCATCAGCAGGATTGCCAGCCGCAATGGCTGATCTTGCGCAATCCACAAGCACGGCATGGGGAAGGTCGTGGCGCACAGCCAAGTCACGCGCGAGGGCATCGACCGATGGTGGGCGCTGTGAGTCGTTGGGATTCACGTCTAGCAACCTACTGTCATATAGATGAATGCCGACAGGTCAGAAGCAAAAACCGACTTTGACCCACTTTCTGTGCCCGTGCGCCCAGCCGCAACGGTGATGTTGGTGCGTGACCATCCAATAAATGGGCTTGAAGTATTTATGTTGCAACGCACTTTGCAAGCCGTGTTTGCAAAGGGCATGTATGTGTTTCCGGGCGGGCGAGTAGACGCTGTCGACAATGGCCACGAATTGGAAGCGGTATGCGATGGGTTAAATGATGCTGAGGCCAGCGCGTTGTTGGGCGTACCCGAAGGCGGACTCGCTTATTGGGTCGCTGCAATTCGCGAATGTTTTGAAGAAGCCGGTGTGTTGCTCGCACGATCAACCGAAAGCAATGATGTCGTGCGATTTGATAACGAAGCAAAAGTTGATCGCTTTAATGTTGCACGTCACGAAGTACATGACGGAACGCTGTCACTCATTGATCTATGTGCCCAAGAAAAATTGCGTTTAGTCACGGACAATATTCATTATGTAAGCCACTGGATCACACCCGTTGGCGAGCCGCGCAGGTTTGATACAAGGTTTTTTATCGCGCGAGCACCAGACGCGCAAGAACCGCTACACGACGACAATGAAACGATTGCGAGTTTGTGGGTTGCACCAACCGAAGCACTGGCGATGCATAAGCGCGGCGAGTTGGCGATGATTCCACCGACTACAAGCAACCTCGAGTTTTTGGTGCCGTACGCAACTGCGGATGATGCCTTGCAGGCATCAATGAAGATTGGAATGCCAACGACGATTTTGCCGCAGATAAAAACAAATGCCGATGGAAAAGTGATCGGCATCTCAATGCCGGGCGACGCTGACTACGTCAATTAGCTTCGTTTGCTGATTGCAACTTGAACAGCTTCTGGGTCGCGCGCAGTGCATCCACCCATTTCGGTAACAGGAACTGTGGTGTTCATGATGTTGGCGGCAATTGCAAGAAACGCCTGAGCTGCTGGACCAGTCGATGTCAACACGATTGGCTCGCCGGAATCTCCACCGTTAGCCACTGCCGCTTCGATTGGAACTTGTCCAAGTAATACAGAGCCAATTTCGTCGGCAAGAGTTTGTCCGCCACCTTCACCAAAGAGTGGATACGACTCGCCGTGTTCGCATGTGAACGCGCTCATGTTTTCGATCACACCTGCAACACGCAAGAAACTACGCCTCGCCATGTCGGCAGCACGGATTGCAACTTTTTGTGCGGACACCGATGGGGTGGTGACAATGACAAGGTCTGTGCGTGGCAACATGCGAGCTAGACCCATCTGCACATCGCCAGTGCCCGGTGGCATGTCGATGAGTAGGTAATCGAGTTCACCCCAGTGCACGTCATTGAGAAATTGTTCGACAGCTTTGGTGAGCATGAGTCCACGCCACATCAACGCTGTGCTTTCGTCTTCAACAAGCATTCCTGTTGACACAACTTTGAGTAAACCTTTTCCAACCACTCGCTCGTTTGGAATCATGCGTGGCTTCTCGATGCCGTCAATGCGACGCGCTTCGAGGCGATCAGAGATTCCGAGCATGCGTGGAATTGAAAAACCCCAAATATCAGCATCGAGAACGCCGACGGTGTGGCCAACACTCGCGAGTGCTGCTGCCAAGTTGACCGTGACAGAACTTTTGCCAACGCCACCCTTGCCACTTGCAATTGCCAAGATGCGTGTATTGAGAGGAATCTGTGTGTCGGGTGCTTGCTCGCGAGCATTCCAACGTGCACGAGTCATGACGGCTGTGCGCTCATCGGCTGTCATCTCACCCCAGTCGATAGTCACTTTTGTGACACCGGGATGCGTTTCGAGTCGCGACTCGATGTCTTTTTTGATCTGTACTCGCAACGGGCAACCCTTGATGGTGAGCTTCATGGCGATCGCAACGACGCCGTCGTCAGAAATTGATTCGACTGCCGCCATACCCAAGTCAACGATATTGTCGCCCAATTCGGGGTCCATCACTGCTTTCAGGCGCAAGGTGACTTCTGCAACGCTCGGCGGTGCTGCACCCGCGGTCTGTGGCTTGTTGCCAGTCATGGCTTAAACCTACCGTCAGGTCGCTACTGATACCTGAGATATAACAGCCATGACAGACGTGCCAGCCGTGACAGACAAGGCGATGAACGGTAGTGTGATCTCAATAGTTTTATTAGCAACAAACAATATTGAGAGAGGCTCCCATGATCACGGTCACCGAATCAGCCGCAAATAAGGTCAAGCAATTACTCGAAGCCGAAGGTGCAACCGATCTTGCACTTCGCGTTGCAGTTCGTCCTGGAGGTTGCTCTGGATTTTCGTATGAGATGTTTTTCGACGGCGATGTTGCTGCCGACGATGAGACAGTGACATTCGGAGAGATTCGCGTGATTGTTGATCCAGCTTCGTCACAACTTCTTGTTGGTGCAAGCCTCGACTACCAAGATGGTTTGCAAGACGCTGGTTTCAAGATCAACAACCCGAACGCAACTCGTTCATGTGGTTGTGGCAATAGCTTTTCCTGAAATTAGTTAGGGCTGCCTATTAGCAGCTGAAGAATGTTGGTTGCTATAAACCGAGCGTTGCGATTGCTGCATTGATTTCATCTGCATCAAATATTGCATCAAATCGGTCAACTATTTTTCCACTTGCATCAGTGATGTAAATCGCAGGCTCATATTCCATCTTGAGTGCAACTACTGAAGGTGCAACTGTTGTGGCTTTGTCATCGGTATAAATTTCGGCGTGCAGAAATATCATTGCATCACCAATTGACTTCTTTACATTGATGAGTGCTTCGAGCGCAGGAGCACATGTTCCTGTTTGGCAATGCGCAGGCGTGCCAACCAAGTATGCGATTGGTTTCTTTAGCGCAAGTGCTTCATTCAAAGTGATGTTGTGAAACTCGCATGGCTCCGGCGTGCGAGTGCACACCGGCTCAACACCACGATGATCTTCAAACGTTGGAGTGTCAAACCCAGGAAGTTGTGAGCCAACGAGTGGAATCAACACTTCTGTCGCATTGAGAACTTGCACGGCTGCACCTTCTGCTGGACCGCCATCAACGATCAAGGTATAAATACCTGGCTTGTCGATATCGATTCGAAATGGCCAGTAGGGAATCGTGAGTCCAGTGTCATGTCGGTCGGCCGACAAGGATTCGGCAACTACCTCTTGTGTGTCGGCGTTAATAAGTTTTGCAGTCAATGTTTGAGGAAGATCGACGCCACTCTCGGTTGTAAGAAGTCCAGCTTGGTTGGCGAGTGAAAACGGAAGTCGAACATTGCCAGGAACTAACACTTGGGGAAATCGCTGCACCAATTGCACATCCGATAATCCGAGAACAGAGTCTGTTGTTGAGGTTGAACCGCCGGAGCAACCTGCAAGCAAGGAACTTAAACCGATAGTGCTTGAAGCGCCGATGACACCTAGTGATCCAGAGATAAATGTGCGCCTCGAGATCATGACTCAATAGTACGATTGAACTATGGCCACCAACAAGAAAAAGACTGTGAAAAAGAACTCGAAGAAGTCAGCAAAAAAAGTCGCGAAGAAAGCTGCCAAAAAAACTACGAAAAAGACTGTCAAAAAGCCAGCAGCAAAATCTGGCGCACCGCTTGGCCCATATACGCCAGTAGTTCGTGCAGGTGATTGGGTGATTGTTTCTGGCCAACTCGGTGTGGTGGACGGCAAGATTGTCAAGGGCGGCGTTGCAGCGCAAACCGCACAAGCAATTGTCAACCTCAAGTCCCAACTCGCGAGCGCCGGTGTGACGATTAACGATGTCAAAAAGACACTGTGCTTCTTGACAGACATGGACACGTTCGGCACGTTCAACACCGCATATGTTGAGGGTTTTGTTAATAGCCGCCCTGCTCGCAGCACCATTGGTGTGGCGTCACTGCCATTTGGCGGAGCGGTAGAGATTGAAGCTTGGGCTTTCAAGCCACTACGGTAAATGACATGCCTGGCGTAGTCATCATCATTATTGCATTGCTCTCGTTTCCAATCGTTGTGGGTCTTTCCACCGCAGGAATAGCAGCGCTACTTGGTTTTTTTCTGCAGCGCGACGGAGATATTCGTAACGCCGGCAGCGAACTTGTTGAGTTAAACAACTGAACTCAACAGCCGATCTCGTTGTTCGCAACGCAACACTCGTTGCAACCGTAGACAACGCTCGAAGAGAAATACCTGGTGGTTGGGTTGCAATTACCAACGGACTAATTTCTGGTGTTGGGCCTGCAGGTTCTGAGCCGCAAGCAACTCGAGTCATTGATGCAACTGACTGCCTCGTTACGCCTGGTCTCGTCAACACGCATCACCACATGTATCAAAACCTCACGCGGGCATTTCCGCCGATGACCAATGCTGCTTTGTTTGGCTGGTTGCAGACGCTGTATCCACTGTGGAGCACGCTCGACGAAGAGGCCGCCAATGTTTCGGCGTGGGTGGGTCTTGCAGAGTTGGCATTGTCGGGTTGTACAACTTCGACTGACCACTTATATGTGCATCCTGCGGGTGGTGGCGACTTATTGTCTGCCGAGATAACGGCGGCAAAAGATTTGGGGATGCGCTTTCATCCAACCCGCGGATCAATGTCGTTGTCGCAAAAAGATGGTGGTTTGCCACCAGACAATGTGGTGCAGGATCATGACGTAATTTTGGCTGAGTCGCAGCGTTCGGTAGAGGAACACCATGATTCATCGCACGGCGCGATGGTACGCATTGCGCTCGCACCGTGCTCACCGTTTAGCGTGACCAAGCAACTAATGACAGAGTCCGCTCAACTTGCCGAAAAACTCGATGTGCGCTTGCATACACACTTTGCTGAAAACTCTGAAGATGATGCATTTTCAATCGCAACATTTGGTTGTCGGCCAACCCAGTATTTGGAAGATGTGGGTTGGTGCACCGATCGTGCGTGGGTTGCACATTGCGTGATGCCAAACCATGACGAAATTCAGCAGTTGGGCAAAGCAAAGATCGGTGTTGCGCATTGCCCAAGTAGCAACATGATTTTGTCGTCAGGCATTGCGCCAGTTGTTGACTTGCGTGCAGCAGGCGTGCACGTTGGGCTTGGTGTTGACGGTTCGTCGTCTGCAGACTCAGCTTCGATGTGGCTCGAGGCCAGGCAGGCAATGCTGTTGGCGAAGTTACGCAATGGTGCTGCGGCAGGCACAGCACGTATGTCACTTGAGATCGCGACACGAGGTGGCGCGGGTTGTTTGGGTCGAGTTGGTGAAATTGGTGAGATCAGTGTTGGTGCAGTTGGTGATCTTGCAATTTGGTCTTTGACAGGGGTTGCGTTCGCCGGTGCTGTTGCAGACCCAATTGAAGCATGGTTGCGTTGTGGTCCAACTGGAGCCAAACACACCATCGTGAACGGCAAGTTGGTTGTAGACAACGGCCAACTGGTGAGCAACAAAGTCGACTCAATGCTCGCAACACATCGAACTGTTGCCAAGCGCATGCAACGAATTATCGACTAAGAAGGACTTACCCACCATGCTGCAACATTTCGCCGTCACATTTAGTGCAATCTTTCTTGCCGAGTTGCCGGACAAGACAATGTTTGCGACGCTGTTGCTGTCGACTCACTTTCATCGCCGCCTACCTGTGTGGGGTGGGGTCACGCTTGGTTATGCGACGCATGTATTGCTTGCCGTGATATTTGGTACTGCATTGAGCCAACTTCCCAAAACGCCGATTCATATTTTGGTTGGATTGTTGTTCTTGACCGGAGGAGTAATGACATGGCGCGCAGGTTCGTCTGCCGATCACGATGAAACCGCAAAGTGGTCCGCCTCAATGTCCAATGCGCGTGTGGTGTGGACAGCAGCATCAGTGATTTTGGTTGCAGAGTTTGGCGATCTCACGCAATTGGCCACCGCGGGCTTTGCAGCGAGGTTTGATGATCCCATTGCGGTTGGCATCGGATCAATTGCAGCTCTTTCAAGCGTGTCCGGGCTTGCCGTGTTGGCAGGTGGGTGGCTGCAGAAAAAAGTACCTCTGAACAAAATTCAGCGAGCAGCAGCGGTCTTATTTGCTTCGATTGGAATCGTGACGCTTGTGAGCGCGGTGGTTTAAGCAGACCATTTGGATTGTCCGAAGCGATATCCAACGCTGCGAACAGTCTGAATTAAGTTGGCGTGTTCTTCGCCAAGCTTTGCGCGCAAGCGACGAATGTGAACGTCGACAGTGCGCGCTCCTCCGAAATACTCATAGCCCCAAACTCGTGACAACAATGTTTCGCGAGAAAACACCTTGCCTGGGTTTTGCGCCAAGAACTTGAGTAACTCGTATTCCATGTAGGTCAAGTCGAGCGGCTGTCCACCGAATGATGCTTGGTATGTCTCAAGGTTGAGAATCAGGCCGCTGTATTCGACAAGTGATTCGCGACTCCCGCGGATCTCAGTGAAAAACATGTGACGCAGGCGTGACTCGAGTTCGCGGGGATGGAAAGGCGACAAGCAGAAGTCGTCAAACAAGTCGTCTCGCATTTCGAGATCGACAAGTTGTGAGCCATTAACGAGCACGAGAATATGGCCAACTGGGTTATCGTTTTTGCGTAGCGATCGGCAGATTGCCCAACCGCCCTCTGGGTCTTCATCACACATCACCACTGCGCCAGCCCAACCTTCAACGGGCTCACTCTTTGCGGCATCATCGGCTGATGAAACAGCCTTCCAGCGATATCCGGCCAGGTCGAGTGTGCGCGCCAAGTCAATAGACGGCGGGTTGGGAAACACGGCGATCAACTGACCGACAACGTTTTCGTTTGGAGAAGTGCGCGTGATCACAGCGAGCGCAGGTAGCGACCAAGTTCGTATTGGCTGATGTGTGTTTTATAGGTGCGCCACTCAGCGCGCTTGTTGCGCAAGAACCATTCAAAGATGTGGTCACCGAGTGCGTCTGCAACCAGGCTCGAGTTTTCCATGACTTGTAACGCATCGTTGAGAGACTGCGGCAATTGATGGATGCTCATCTTTTCGAGAACATCATTGTCCATCTCGAATAAGTTGGCGTCTGCCTCGACTGGCAATTCGTAACCTTCTTGAATTCCACGTAATCCTGCGGCCAAGATGACGGAGAACGCTAGGTACGGATTGCACGCTGGGTCTGGTGAGCGGTATTCGATGCGCGTTGCAGATTCGCTGTTGCGCTTTGCGATTGGTACGCGGATCAAGCCACTGCGGTTGTTACGTGCCCACGAGATGTGTACAGGTGCTTCAAAACCAGGAACAAGTCGTTTGTATGAGTTGACCGTTTGGTTCGTGACAGCGGTGATCTCGGCAGCATGTCGGAGTAATCCCGCCATAAAGCATTTTGCGGTCGGCGACAAGTTGTATGCATCGTTTGCATCATAAAACGCATTTTCTTCACCATTGAATAACGAAAGGTGGAGGTGCATGCCCGAGCCCTGGATGTTTTCGAGAGGCTTAGGCATAAACGTGGCGTGCACATTGTGCAGTGCAGCGATTTCTTTGACAACAAAACGAAATGTCATCACGCTGTCGGCCATTGTCAGTGCATCGGTATGACGCAAATCGATTTCATGTTGGCTTGGAGCATCTTCATGGAAGCTGTACTCGACTGGAATGCTCATTGTCTCAAGCGTGCGAATAGTTTCTTTGCGCAGCGAACTTGGGATATCGGTTGAAGTGAGATCGAAGAAGCCACCTTCGTCGAGCAAGACAGGCGTGTTCGTGCTGTCTGGGGGAGCGAGGTAAAAATATTCAATGTCGGGGGCTATGTAGAACGAATAGCCCTTATCGCGAGCAAGACCAAGATTGCGCTTGAGCACTTGTCGCGGGTCACCATCAAATGGTGTGCCGTCCAACTTGGCGATGTCGCAAAATACTCGAGCTTCTGCACCTTTGGCGTCAGCCCACGGAAGCACTTCAAATGTGTTGGCGTCGGGGAGTGCGAGCACATCACTTTCTTGCACTCTGCTGTAACCATCGATTGATGAACCGTCAAACGACATTCCGTCGTTGAGCGCATTTTCCATTTCGGCAGGGCTAATTGCAAATGACTTGAGGTTGCCGAGCACATCGGTAAACCACAGTCTCACGAGGCGGATGCCGCGCTCTTCTACGGTGCGAAGGACGTAATCCTTTTGCTGATCGTGCATGGAAGTCACCTCAACAGTCTGCCGTGAGAAGTAATCAACAGCACCGAGGACCGGATCCTCGGTGCTGTTGAAACCTCGGCAACTACTACTTCTTCTTGGATCCTTTGGAACCTTTGGACTTCTTCGGTGCTGCCTTCGTTGACTTCGCTACTGCTTTCTTGGCTGCTGGGGCTTTTGCGGCGCCACAAACAGTTTCGAGAATCAGACGCGTTACCACGTATGGGTCGACGTTGGCGTTCGGACGACGATCTTCTGCGTAGCCCTTCTTGTCACGAGCAACTTGCCATGGAATACGCACTGATGCTCCGCGATTGGAAACGCCGTACGTGAACTTGTTGTATGGCGCTGTTTCGTGTTTGCCGGTGAGTCGGCTCTCGATGTCATGGCCGTAATTGTTTACGTGCTCCATCACTTTGGTGCCGAGTGCTTTGCAGGCGGCTTCAATTGCCGAGTAATCGTTGCGCATTGCCTTGGTCGAGAAATTGGTGTGCGCACCAGCGCCGTTCCAGTCTCCCTTTTGTGGCTTGGCTGCATACGAGATCACTACGTCGTAATCTTCTGCAATTCGATCAAGCAACCAACGAGCAACATACATGTGATCGCTGACCGTCAGTGCGCTTGCTGCACCAATCTGAAACTCCCACTGACCTGGCATTACTTCAGCGTTTGTTCCCTCGATCATTAATCCAGCATCCAAACATGCTTGCGTGTGCTCTTCGATAATTGGGCGACCAATTACTCGTCCTGCACCAACGCCGCAGTAGTAAGGACCTTGTGGTCCTGGCTCACCAGTTGTTTCTGGAAAACCAAGTGGTCGACCATTCATACGCATCATCGTGTATTCCTGCTCGATGCCGTAGATCATTCCATGGCTTGCATACTTCGATGCAGCTGCTGCACAAGTCGCGCGAGTGTTTGTTGGGTGTGGCTTGCCAGTTGTTGCTACCAAAACTTCACACAGCACCAAAATGTTGTTGCCGCCGCGCAATGGATCTGGGCATGTGAACACTGGGCTCAACACGCAGTCGGATGCATCACCAGTTGCTTGCTCGGTTGACGAACCATCGAAGCCCCAGATTGGTGGAACTTTGACGCCGTTCTTGATGATCTTTGTTTTTGATCGAAGCATCGGAGTTGGTTGATGTCCATCGATCCAGATGTATTCCGCCTGATATGGCATTACTTGTCCTTCCGGTTGGGAGAGCGAATTTGCAATTTCCGCTCTCAGGTACGGGACTAGTCTCGCAAACCACCGTTTCTATCCCGTTGCCCAATTGTGAACGGCGTGTGAAGATACGCCAGTCGGTTCACGCCTCTAGCCTGAAGACTGTGGCTGCTCCGCTCCTCACTCATGCAACTCTGCGCATCGGGATGGCCCAGATCAACCCTGTCGTTGGCGACATTGCATCAAACGCCACAAGGGTTTCACGTGTTTATGCAGACGCCGTCGAGCGGGGCTGCGAGGTGTTGGCGTTTCCCGAACTCGCTCTCACCGGGTATCCGCCAGAGGACTTGGTGCTCAAGAGCGGTTTCGTGACGGACAACATTGCCGCACTGGAGGCATTTGCTGCCACCACTACATCGTGCGTAGCGGTGGTCGGATTTGTGGACAGAGTTGGCGACGAATTGTTTAACGCCTCCGCAATTTGCGCACAAGGTCGCGTGCAGGGCGTGTATCACAAGCAACTGTTACCGAACTACAGCGTCTTTGATGAGCAGCGATACTTTTCTGCCGGAAATAGTTTCTCGTTGTTTCGAGTTAACGGTGCATTGATGGGCGTAACGATTTGTGAAGACATATGGGATCCAAACGGGCCAGTGGCAACGCAAGCACAAGCTGGCGCAGTGTTGAACATCAACATCAACGGCTCGCCATTTCATCGTGGCAAGAGTGGTGAGCGTCAACAGATGGTGAGCGAACGTGCGCGTGACAATACATGCGTAATCGCCTATGTCAATCAGGTGTGTGGTCAAGACGAATTGGTATTTGATGGTGGATCTATGTTGTTTGATGCAACTGGAGCCTTGTTGGCAAAGTCTGCACAGTTTGTTGAAGAGATTCAGTTCGTTGATGTTGTCGTGCCACGCACGGTGGGAGAGCCGAACGCAGAGATACAAGAATTGTTGCCTGTTGTGGCGCCGCGAGAAGTTGCATTGATGGGCGCCATTGCTGCAACGAAGAGCGACATCGAGCAGATGTATGGAGCTCTTGTATTGGGCACGCGCGACTACGTGCGCAAGAATGGATTTACCGATGTTGTGATCGGGTTGTCTGGCGGAATTGACTCTGCACTAGTCGCCGCAATTGCAGTGGATGCACTTGGCGCCGAGCATGTGCACGGTGTGTCGATGCCATCTCGTTACTCGAGTGAAGGCTCGCGCACCGATGCTGCGACGCTCGCACAAAACCTTGGTATCGACATGCAAACGATTTCAATCGAGCCAGCATTTGAGGCGTACTTGCAGATGACCGCTGCAAGTTTTGCTGGTCGACCACAAGACCTAACAGAAGAGAACCTGCAGAGCAGAGTGCGCGGCACCACGCTAATGGCGTTGTCAAATAAATTTGGGTGGATGGTGCTCACGACTGGCAATAAGAGTGAGCTCGCCGTTGGGTATTTCACTTTGTACGGCGACTCGGTGGGTGGATACGCCGTAATTAAAGACTTGCTGAAGACCAGCGTGTACGAAATGTGTCGTTATATAAATAGCAAACATGCGCGGGAAGTAATCCCTGAAGTCGTAATTACTAAGCCACCATCGGCCGAATTGCGTCCAGATCAGCGCGACGATCAATCGTTGCCACCATATGAAGTGCTCGACGCAATTCTTGAGTTGTATGTAGAGCAAGACCGCACCGCTGCAGAGATCATTGCGCTTGGTCATGATGAAGCTCTTGTGCGTCGCATCAGCAGGCTTGTTGACCTCAGCGAATACAAAAGACGTCAAGGCGCCCCAGGTGTGCGTGTGACGCTCAAAGCTTTTGGAAAAGATCGACGTCTGCCAATCACTAACGCCTATAGGGGTTAGTGCGCTCCACCTAATTTTTTGTAGGTGAGAATAGAGATCGCTGCAAGTACGCCGAAGCCTGAACCGATGAGTGCGGGCACATCGACACCATATTTTTCGTACGCGCGTGTGCCGACAATGGCGATGATTGCACGACCGAGCGTGCCGGCACCGAGCACCCAACCGAGACCAGCACCCGGACTATTGGGCACAAGTTGTGAAGCAATTGGCAACAAACTGACAACCGCAAATTCGAATCCAAGGAAATACACGCCAACCGCAATGAGACCGAGAACGATGTTGGTTGATGCAAGCGCAAGCAAGATGCCAGCAGGAACAATCAATAGTGCGCCACCAGCGATCGAGCGTTCTTTTCCCCAACCGTCAGTGCGATGTGCACTATTTAATGATGCAAATAGTTCGACGGCGCCAAGTGCAAAACCGACTGCTGCAAGGCGTGCAGCACCAAAACCAAATTGATCTTGCAACCAAGCGCCAAACGTGACGAACAAACTTTGCGCACTCGACATGATGCAAAACATCGTGATTACGGCGAGCCACCCTCGTCCGTGCACTCGTGTTTTTGCACCTTGTACGTGTGGCGCAACAACACGCGGCTCAGAGTTGACGCGCTTGGCAATTGATGCGGTCACCAGGACGAGGCAGATGATGCCAAATAGATATCCAATGCGCCAGTTGGTTGCAGCAGTGATGAGCCCCATGATTGACACACCAACGAGTAATCCGAGAGCCCACGAAGTTTCGGTGAGACCAACGATGCGACCACGCTGTTGATAGGGAACATGGTCTGCAATCCATGCACCGAGTCCGAGATCAAAACTTTGCTTTAAAAGTGCAAGAACGGTGACTCCAACCGCAAACCAAACTACATTTGGGGCAGCTGCGGCAATTATGCAGCCAAGAATGGTGCCAACAAGACCGATCACCATCGCGTTGCGATGTGTCAGTTTGTCAACAATGCGCCCAGCTAACGGTGAACCGAAACCTGACAATTCGGAAACAAACACTGCGACGCCTATATCGGAGAGCGAGACATTGAAATCTTTGGCAATGATTGCCAAAAAGGGTGGAGCAAATCGGTAGCAGGCATTTGCAACGAGACGACCGAGCGTGACTATTGAAATGTTGCGGCGAATTTCTGGCTCGAATGAATCGTCAAGCAGACGGTTAAAGATTCGAGCAAGCATGTGCACTAATTCTACAACGAGGCTATAACGAATCTGTTGGCGCAATATCGCCTGAGACGTCACCGATTACAGAAACAATTTCTCCTGCAGTGATGCGATTGTTGCGATGCACATAAAACCAGCAGCCACCTAAGTTGTGCAACTTCGGATTGTGTGCGCCGAGTGTGTGGCGCAATGTGCGGATGACTCCGCTGTGGCTGACGATGAGTGCCGTTGGCATGCTTTCGCTTGCACTTGCAATACACGATGCCGCGATGTCGCAAAATGCGGCAGTCGATCTGGCAACAATTGACTCATCTGACTCAAAGCCGTCTGGTTTGCGTCGATCGTTCAAGTATCCAGGCCATTGCGCCTCAATTTGGTGACGAGTCAAACCCTGCCACGGACCGACATCGGATTCGAGCAGTCGCTCGTCAACAACCACAGGTCCAACACCGTGGGTCTCGGCAATGATCTGCGCGGTGTGCAGCGCGCGTTGCAGTTGGCTCGACGCGATGTAGTCAAAGGTGCCAAGTCGTTCGGCTGCAAGTCTTGCCTGATTGATACCGGCCTCGGTCAACTCAATATCGGCGTGCCCTTGCCAGCGTTCTTGCACATTCCACTCCGACTGCCCATGGCGAATAACGAGCAGGTGGGCGATGACGTCGTTTGCAGACACAAGGACGCAGGGTAGTCGCAAAAGATACGATGAGTATGTGGTTCAACTGCGAATGTTTGCCTCGGCCCGTGAAGCGGCCGGAACTGCTCGCGACACAATGCCCGGCGATACGGTCGATCAGGTATTGGCAGGTGCTGTTGCCCGATTTGGGGCAGACTTTGCAACGGTGTTGCAATCATGTCGAATATGGGTCAATGGCGAGTCAGCCGACGGCACCTCAATTGTTGGCGACGCTGACGAAGTGGCGATTCTTCCACCAGTGTCGGGGGGCGACAAGTGACGAATATGTTTGAAGAACTCTCTCTCGAAGAGTTGCGCGCGAAGCGTGCTGAAATGCAACACCAAGAAGACGCAGTTTCATTTGTGCGTCGGCTAGCTCAGGGGCGTTTAGATATTGCGCGCGACGAACTGCGCCGACGCATTGACAACGAACCATTACTTGATGTCGCAACAAATCTTGCTGGTGTGTTTGGTCAGGAACATGGTGGCGGCTCGGCTCGTCCTCCACGCGAAACCATTATTTCTGGCGACCATCCTCTCGTGCTTGAACTCGAGCACCTGTGTGAAGACCTCGGCTTTGGATCGATTCGCACGCTCGATGAAACAAGCTTGCGAACTGCCATTGACGAACTTGCAAAGTTTGAATTTCTGCGCTCGAGCGAGCGTCGTGCATTGTTTGACACCATCGATGCTCTCACTGCGTCACTCGTGCAGCGCTACAAAAGTGGTGGCGCAAATGTTGATGCACTTCTGAACGACTAGCTCAATGCTGGGGTTAGCCCCAAAGACCACTATTAAATTTGGCTCGTTAGGTAACTTTTTCTTAACATATTCTTAGTATTTGAATGGCATTAATTTGTAAATTCACAAACTTGCCTTGCTAAGTTACGCGCATGAAAATCAAAATCATTGCCGCATCGGCAATTGTATTTGTGCTTTTGGTCGGTGTTCTTGGGGTGCAACAATACATTTTGTCGCAGATCACTTCGAGAGTCGAGCGAGAGATACCCAAAACTTCAGGCGTTAGTGCCTCTGTTCCACTTGCTGATCTACCGAGCAATATCACTTCTGATTCAATTAAATCAGTAAACATAAGCATCAAGAGTTTTGTTCTTAAAGAGAACGGCACAAAGACTTCGCTAAAAATATCTGCATCGGATATCAGCAAAGCTAAACCAACCATGGCTGGCTCGTTGGAGGTAACGGCAACTATTGCTGCATCAACAATTGCAGAGTCATCCGAATTCAATGATGCACAAATTGTGGGAAACACTTTGCAAGTTTCTGTTGGACCAGGTGGAGTGGGTACAGCGCTCTTGATTCCGAAGTACTCAAACAGTCAGATCTATTTTGAACTTCAGAGCGTCTCTTTCTTGGGTAATCAAATCCCTGCTTCATCGCTGCCGGCCGAACTCCAAAATCAAATTAAAAGCAGAAGCCAAAGAAGTCTGACACCGCCTAAAGGGCTTACGGTTGAATCAGTTTCATTAAGTAGCAAGGGGCTTTCCGTCAAAATGTCCGGTAGCAATATTCAACTTGGCAATCTCGGTTCTAGTTTGTAATAAGACTTCTAGCCAACATTTCTTGGGCTCACCGCCCAACTCTGCAAAACAATGCGCCCTGCAGATAGGTTTTAAGTGTGATGCAACGTGTTGCTGTGCTCTCCCTGCACACCTCGCCGCTCGCCCAACCGGGCGTAGGTGATGGTGGTGGCATGAATGTGTATGTGCGCGAACTTGTTTCGTCACTTGCCAGCAGCGGAGTTGATTGCACTACATATACACGTGCATGGAAATCTGGATTACCCGATGTGGTCGAGGTGGAGCCAAATCACCGAGTCGTGCATGTGCGCGCAGGCGATGTTGATCTACCGAAAGAAGAAATGCTCAGTGTTGTCGACGAATTTACTGATTCGGTTGCGTGGCATCTACAGCGAAATGGTGGTGCCGACTTAGTGCACGCCAATTATTGGTTGTCGGGCATGGCTGGGCACCGCTTGAAGCACGAATTGAATTTGCCGCTCGTCACGACATTTCATACGTTTGCTCGCGTCAAGGGACTCGGTGGCGACATTGAGTCTCCAATTCGCGAAAAATCGGAACTAGAAATCATTGGCTGCGCCGATGCCATTTGTGTGAGTTGTCCAGAAGAGCGGTCGCAGTTTGAGTCGTTATATGGAAGTGCACCAGGAACGGTCGAAGTTGTTGCACCAGGTGTTGAGCGCGCATTCTTTTCTCCTGGAGATCGACGTGGTGCGCGACATGCTCTTGGACTTGGCAGTGGGCCAATCTTGTTGTTTGTTGGTCGCATTCAGCCACTGAAGGGCCTCGATGTTGCAGTGCAAACACTTGCGCAATTTGGCCGCAAAGATGCGCGACTTGTAGTTGTCGGTGGTGCAAGCGGAGCAGATGGTGCAGCCGAACTTGAACGTGTGCAACGCATCATCGCAGAGAACAATTTGGTAGGGCGAGTGCACTTCTTTGATCCACAGCCTCACCACTTGTTGTCTACTTTTTATCGTGCTGCCGATGTTGTTTTGGTGCCATCGCGAAGCGAAAGTTTTGGATTGGTTGCGCTCGAAGCCGGCGCTTGCGGAATCCCCGTTGTCGCTACTGGCGTTGGTGGGTTGCTCAGCTTGATCGATCACGGTCGCACCGGTTTTCTAGTGCCTGGCCGCAAAGTTGACGACTTCGCAAAGTTCACAGCGCGACTGCTGGATGATTCATTGCTTGCATTGGCAATGGGTACCGCTGCTGCCGAGCGCGCAAAGGCGTATTCGTGGAAGTCTGCAGCGCACACAGTGCGCGAGGTGTATGCACAGTTACTTGAGCGCGAATTGGTGGCTTGTAAGTAGTGAGCGATCTGTTTGACGATTTGGCTCTTGCGCGAATTGAACAGCAAATAGATAGTTGGTTGGAACATCTTCAGGCAAACAATCCCGCAATCCTCGCCGTAGATCGAAGTACTGACGGAGACATCCGTTGGTACGTGCGCATGCAAGGTGAGGAGAAAGAATTTACGACCGTGTGGTTGACGCTAGGTCAGCGAACATTGCGCTACGAGACGTATGTAATGCCGGCTCCCGAAGAGAACGCCGAAGCGTTGTATGAGTCATTACTGCGGCGCAATGAAAAACTTGTTGGAGCGCATTTTTCAATTGGCGCCGAAGATGCTGTCTTCTTGCGCGGTGAATTACTGCTTGGATCATTAAACGAGAACGAGCTCGACAGGGCAATTGGCACTCTGTATTCAACCGTAGAGCAGTATTTCAAAGGTTTTTTGCAAATTGGATTTGCGAGCCGATTTAACAGCCAATCGGGCAACTGACCGCACACATAGGGGTTGCGTCCGAGCCCTTAACGGTCGGGGAAGTCGGTTGAGTGGCTCGGACGCATCTCGCTAGCCTGACCACAATGAATTCGGCAGCTCGCACTCCCATCACATTTGTTGGTGGAGGCAATATGGGTGCAGCTCTCGTCGCTGGGTTATTGAAAGCTGGGTGGCCAGCATCACTCATCACCGTTGTCGAAACATCAAGCGACAGGCGAGCGCAATTGAACGCGCTGTATCCAGGAATTATCACATCCGAAAAAATTGTTGCGTGTACGGCAGGAGTGATTGCTGTTAAGCCACCTGCTGCAGCAGAAACATGCGCTGCACTTGCGCAAGCCGGTGCAACACGAGTGCTTTCAATCGCCGCAGGTATCGGGCTGAATACGTTGCAATCTGCTGCGGGTGCAACGGCTGCTGTTGTACGCGCAATGCCAAATACTCCTGCACTTGTCGGTGAAGGTGCAGCAGCAATCAGCGGATCTTCGCAGTGCGTCTTGGCCGATTTGGAATGGGCCGAGTCGGTGTTGGGCAGTGTTGGCACAGTGGTACGAGTAGAAGAAACTTTGTTGGATGCGGTAACCGCAATTTCTGGGTCAGGACCGGCATATATATTTTTGGTTGCCGAGGCCCTGATGTCGTCTGCCGTAGGGGCCGGCTTGTCGCCCGAAATTGCTAATGCATTGGTTCGCCAGTTACTCGTGGGTTCGGCGAAATTGTTGCAACAGTCAGCCGAAACACCCGCGCAGTTACGCGCAAATGTGACATCACCAAATGGTGTTACAGCGTCTGCAATACAGGCCTTAGAGCAGGCTGGTATTCGTGCAGCGATCGAGGCGACAGTGCAGGCCGCGGTGTCGCGAAGTCGTGAAATGGGTTCGTGAAAATTCACGGTCAAAAATGCTTGAACTTTCTAACAATGTGCGTAGGGTATGTCCTAGGTCACAGTTTCCAGCAGGGGTTTACC
>JBIIWI010000053.1:0-10096 GCA_044339005.1 Ilumatobacteraceae bacterium | reverse complement strand
CGTCTTCGCCACCATCACGTGAGATGAAGCCATAACCCTTCTCAGCGTTGAAAAATTTAACGGTACCTCGCATTGGATTTTCTCTTTTCTTTTCTTTTGTTTTGATTTGTTTTGTAATGAACCTGCCTAGGTGGCAAATCCGTTATTAAGACTATGAGATTTTGTGTCAGATAGCACATATTTGTCCGACTTGGGCAAATTGGCCCACATCTCGAGGGTCATGCCTTGGAAACAGACTTTATGTGCTTTTTTGTGTCAAGTAGAGGGCTCTGACTCGCTCGCTACAAGGGTTTGCTACAACTGGGCGATGAGTCGGTCTGTGCGTGATGGAGGGCTGGGGTCAGGTTGAATGACCAATTTTTGGAGGGTCGGCAAAATAATTTCATTTGAAACCGACCTTGGTTGATCAAATAGTCTGTTCGCTAGCGGCTGGGGGCTTGTGGACGAAGTAGTACTCACACGATCATTGCAAGAAAGATTTCCTGGCATTGTTGTGTCGGCGTTTTCGGTAGACGCAATAGGCACGGGCCAAATGGCCGACAGCTTGCGTGTACAAATGCAACACACCGGCAATAGTTTGGCGCCCAAATCATTGATTGCCAAAGTTCCAAAAGCAAATGAAGCAAGTAGGGCTGCGTCTCGAATGACTCGTTGCTATGAAGTCGAAACAAGTTTCTATTCGGAAATCTGTTCTGTTGTCGATGCGCGTATTCCCGATTGTTATCACGTCGAGTATTCGGCACATGATGACGAGTTCTTATTATTGCTCGAAGATTTGGCTCCGGCGAAACAAGGCGATCAATTGGGGGGCTGCGGTGTTGACGATGCGATGCTGGCGGTTACCGAGATGGCAAAACTGCATGGATCGCTTTGGGATAGTCCGTTGATCAAGAACAAAGAATGGTTGCATCGAAATAGTTTGGATGCTGGAAAAAGTACGTTGCAACTATTGCAAGGCGTATACCCAGCATTTTGTCAACGTTATGAAGGTCGTATTGACAGCGACGTAGTGAAGGTCGGTCAGCAACTCGTAAATCAATTTCCTACCTACATTGCTGCTCAACCAAAACCGAACACGGTGGTGCATCGCGATTTTCGCTTAGACAATTTGCTGTTTGGTGATTGGGGTGGATCTCGCGGTGTTGCAATATTGGACTGGCAAACCGCGAGTGAGGGTGTTGCAATCAGCGACCTCTCGTATTTTGTTGGCTCTGCCTTGCTACCTGGGACGCGTTTTGATCACGAGCGTGAAGTCGTTAATCACTATGCATCTGTTATAAATACCTATGGAGTGGGACTCACAGAAGAAGAGGCCTGGAGCCAGTATCGATTGTTTTCGTTTGGGGGCTTTGTGATGGCGATAGTTGCTTCAATGTTGGTAGAACAGACCGAGCGAGGGGATGAGATGTTTATGGCAATGGCTAATCGACATGGTCAACAAATACTCCAATTAGAAGCCTTGAGTTTCTTGTCATGAGCAAATTCACTCCGCTCGATGAACGATTTGCACACCAAATTCCGGAGCCATTTCCCAACACTGTGACATTTCATCACGAATGGCGCGAGAGTCTCTTTTTTGTGATGCATTCTCCAGACGGACCTGGCGATGTTGTGATTTCCACACTTGCGCATTTTCCTGCGAGGGGGGAGATGGACTCGCTGCAATTGGGTCGGGTGGGTGGAAACTCGCTGATCACTAAACATGTACGAGCCGTCGACGGCGACCAGGACGTGTTTAAAGTTGGCGGCGTCACGATTGACATTATTGAGCCACTCAAAAAGGTGCGACTACAGGTTGTGGAATCGCCCGCAACATCGGCCACGCTCGATATCACTTTTACTGCCCGCACTCAGCCATATCAATTGCGTCGGGGCACAATGAAGGCCGGACATGAGATCGTTTGGGATCAGTCGCACATGTTTCAAAGCGGCACATATAACGGCACATATACATATAAAGGTCAGACACACAAAGTTGAAAATTGGTGGGGCCAGCGTGATCACTCGTGGGGAATTCGTGCTCACGGCAGATGTCCGATGTGGATGTGGCTGGCGATTCAATTGCCCGAGGGAATGCTCGGAGTTTGGAATTGGGAATATCCAAATGGTGCTCGCGTGTACACCGATGGATGCTTTGCGCCATCTGACGGCAGTGATCCAATACCCGTAATTGGATTTGAGCATGATCTGCAGTGGCGAGACGCGAATGGAAATGAAACTTCGTATGACCGCTTTGGTGAAAACGTGCACGGACTTGGTGGCGTTGTCCACTTCACGTTGCAGGGTGGTCGAAAAATTACAGTGACCGCGCAGGGCAAGTGGGCTCAGCGTTACAGCGATATCACTAATCGCACAGGTGCCGCACTCGGTGGTGGCTTAAGCGAAATGGTGGTCACGACCTCTGACGGCACGAAGGGCACAGCTATTTACGAGGTGACAGGCAGTTGGCATCATAAATATTTCCCTCTGGCAAGAGGCGAGCGTCTACCACCAAATGGTGTCACGCCAGGTGAAAACGAAATAGCGCTCTAGATCTTTATTGGCAATTATTTGCCAGAGAGTGCAGCAACCACTGGTGCAAACTTTTCGATATCTTCACCACCGACGATGACATAGGAGAATCCCCAGCGCTCGCGACGAGCAATCAAGTCTTCAATCAGTTTCGAAGGAGGCCCCATGAGTGCAAACGGTGTTTCTGCGACCATTGATTCTTCAACACCCATGGCGGCAGAGAGTCGTGAGATTGCACCGACTGCATCATCGGTAATGTTGACCAGGAATGCTCGGATATTCATTTCGACGTGATTGAGTCGAGAGCCGACTGCATCGCGGACAATGTCAACTTTTTCATCAACTGCCTGAGCGGTCATAGTAGAAATTGCTTCTGGTCCGACTGCACCTGCGCTCATGGTTGCATTGATGCCAATGATGTCCGCAACTTGTGCGGCATAGGTAAGTACTCGCTTTCCACCACCACCAATAAGGATTGGTGGACATGGAGCCTGCATGGGTTTCGGCGTGCCGTTGTAATTGGTGATCGTGTAATGCTTGCCGGCGTAGGAGAATGCGCCTTCGGCAAAGCAACCTTTCATTACGTCGATGCCTTCGATCATGCGTTCGATGCGAAGTCCAGCGCGATCATATGGAATGCCGGATTGTTCGTAATCGGAAATCATCCAACCAGCACCAATGCCCAACTCGAGTCGACCATCAGACAACAGATCCATAGTCGCAAGTTCTTTGGCTAATACAACTGGATGTTTGTAGTCGTTGTCCCACACAAGAGCACCAACACGAAGATTGGTTGTTGCGTCGGCAACACTCATAAGTGCTGGAACTGGTGCAAGTTGATCGGTGAAGTGATCGGGCATGGTCAACACGTCGAATCCCGCTGCTTCCGTGCGCTTGGCGAGATCAATCCACGATTTACGATCTGGTTGGGATGACGCCTGAATTCCGAATCGGAATGGCTTGATGGGGAACTGTTGAGAAGAAGTCACGGGCAAAGAGTATCGTGGGAGGTGCCGTGAATCCCCAACTCAGGACGATCCAGCGCCTCCTCATCGTGATGTTGGCAGGTGCCTTAAGCATCACTGCCTTGATCACTGGGATGGCTCCGCAGGTATGGGGAATCCTCAACGCGCACAGCCAGATTCCCGTTCAGCTGCCAGGCTTTGCGGGTTTGTCGCAACGAAGTGTGCTGTTCGATGTTGCTGGAGAACAGATTGGCGTGTTTCAGAAAGAGAACACGCAAAAGACGCCTGTCGACAGCGTGCCGGTGGATGTGATTGCATCGATCTTGGCTGTTGAAGATGCAGTTTTTTACAGCCATAAGGGCGTCAACTTGCGAGCAGTGGTCCGTGCCACTTTGGCCAATACGCAGGGGTCAACTCGCCAAGGTGCCTCAACTATTACTCAGCAGGTTGTAAAAAATGACTTTCTCGCTGGTCTTGATAGAGACGGCCGATACAAGGTGTTGCAGTCTCGGTATGCCGTGATGTTGGAGAAGCAAGTACCCAAGAAGCTCATCCTTGAGCGATATCTCAACACAGTATTTTTTGGAAATAATGCGTACGGTTTGCAAGCAGCAGCAGAGGTCTATTTCGGTGCACCGGTTTCGGCATTGACCGTCACCCAAGGTGCATTTCTTGCTGGACTCATTCAGGCACCATCGAGTTATGACCCGATCAGGCGCCCCGATGCCTCGCGCACTCGCTACAAGATCGTGCTCGCCAGATTGGTCGATGTCGGGCTAATTACAAATGATGTAGCAACTGCAACTTGTGCGGGTTGGGAAAAACCTAAAGTGCGCACGCTCGTCGACGCAGAGTGCGTCATACCTGAACAAGTTGAGACTGTTCCACAACAGGATGTCAATCGTTCGTACTTCACGGAAGAAGTCAAAGACTATTTGTTGAATCGCTCGACCGTATTAGGTGCAACATATCAAGATCGCTATAACAAGTTGTTCCGCGGTGGTCTCAAGATTTACACAACGCTAAACAAGAAAGATCAAATTGCAGCCGAGGCAGCCGCGGCTGAGCAACTCCCAGAAAATAAAACGGGCATTCAGGCGGCTGTCGTATCGATAGACAACGCGACGGGGGGAGTACGCGCAATGGTCGGCGGCACGGGCTTTGTTCCTGTCGGTAATGAGATCAACCTTGCGCTGCGAAGGCGCCAAACTGGTTCGAGCGTCAAGATGTTTATTTTGGCGGCTGCGCTTCAGGCAGGAATTCTTCCAGACGACTTAATTGATGGAACGTTGCCGTGCACCTTGCCAAACCCGGGTAAGCCAGAAGAGCCGTTTTATGTTTCAAAGGGCGTGAGTCATGAGGTCGCACCATTGCGGATCATGACCGCACTGTCTATCAACTGTGCGTACGCCAAATTGTCGCAGGTGGTCGGACTTGACCGAGTGGTTTCGTTGATGTACAAGATGTTGGACTCAGAATTCACTAATCCTGAGACGTACCAAATTCAACCGTACGCATCGCTTGCGACCGGTGCAAACGAGCTCAGCCCACTCGACATGGCAACTGGAGCACAGACGATTGCTAATGGTGGAGTTCACTTGAGGCCATATTTGATAGACAAAATTGAAGACGCCAATGGCGTGCTGTTTCAACACGAACAGCTTTGCGTCGCGCCATTGGATGTAGAGCCATGCAGAGTCTTGAGCAATGAAGTTGCACTGAGGACTGTCGACACGATGAAGGGTGTGATTCAGTTCGGTACTGCTCGTCGTACAGCTCTTGAACCCGCAGCGCCAATCGGCGACAAGCCACGCCCAGCAGCCGGTAAGACGGGCACACAGGATGACAACACCAATGCGTGGTTTGTTGGTTACACCAAGCAACTTACGACTGCGGTGTGGGTTGGTGACCCAAAGGCCTACACGCCGATGGTCAACATCCCCGAATTTGTAAAACAAGACGGCATTGCGAGAGTGCAGGGTTCGATGTATCCCGCACGTATTTGGAAGCAATACATGGATGTGGCGCATGAAGGATTGCCATCATTGGATTGGGATGCTGCACCTACGCCAGTTGCTACCGAAACGAGGCCCGACCCAAACCCGATGCGTATCTATTTGCCGGGAACGGAATGTTTGGCCGAAGTTGTATCGGGCACTATTCCGTCGACTACGACAACCACGAGCATCAAGCCAGGAAGAACTACAACGACTACAACGACCATCCCAATCGATCTTTCAAACCCCTTAAATACGGTCGTAGTGAGAGTTGTTGATCCAGGAACTACTATCGCGCCTACGGATACCAACCCATTTTCTCCGGTGAACACCGTGGCTATCGGCGGCTATTGGGTATACGAATGCGCACAACCATTTTCGCCTGCCATACAAACGGTGCCATAGGCGAATCATGGGGGCCCTTCACGATCTGTACGCGGTGCAACTTACTGATATTGCAATTTCGCAAGCACAGCATCGACTCGCACACTTGCCCGAGTCAGCTAGCTACCAACAGGCAAAATCTGCTTCGCAAAATGCAATTGCCGAGATGGCAGCTCTGGATAAACAAAGTAATGATGCAGGATCGGAGATTGCTGGGCTAGAAAAACAAGCGCATGAGATTGATTCAACACTTGCTCGACTCAATAAGCAGATGAAGACGATCATTGCGCCGAGAGAAGCTGAAGCGTTGCAGCACGAGATTACGACTTGTACAAATGACCGCAGTGCCCTTGACGATAGGGAACTTGAATTGCTAGAGGTGGTAGAGCGATGCGACCAAGAATCCGTGGCGATTGGTGCTCGAGTCGAGTTAACTCGCGAAACACTTGCTGCTGCAGAACAAGCGCTAAGAGCCGCACGCTCTGCCGTTAATTCCGAAATTGCACTCCTTGCCGAACAACGAAGTGCTCAAAGTCTTGTGATTTCTCCATCGCTACTGTCAACATATGATGCGAAGCGCAAGCATCGCCCGGATGGGGCGGTATCCAAATTGAACGGTCCAACGTGCAGTGGGTGCCACCTCGATTTGCCAACAAGCGAGATCGATCGTCTGCACAAGCTCCCAGCCGATGAATTGCCAGAATGCCCGCATTGTGGCTGTTTCATCGCGCTGTAGGGATCGTCTCATGTTCTTTTGGTTCATCGGTACAGCGGTCGCGTCAGTGTGGAGTGTGTTTCGTGACCCGAAGTTTGCCTATCGCTGGGTAATCGTTGGCGCGCTCATACCGGTGTTTAGCGTTGTGACCGTAGTGGGAGTGCTGACGGCTGTGATGCTGCTGACAATTGGCAGAAAAGCTGTCAGGAAGAACTATTTGGCCTTGACGATTGGGCTCTTTATGCACCTGGTCTTCGATGGAGCGTTTCTTAACACCAAAATGTTCTGGTGGCCTTTGGCGGGCTTCACGACAGATGGGTATTCGATGCCACTCATAGAACGTGGATTTCTGAACATTCCGCTCGAAATTGTTGGGGTGGCTTTGATCCTGTGGACAAAAAAACAGATCAAACCCTTACTCTGAGCCATATTCAGGGATTTTTGGCGCCTGCTATTGCTACGAACAAATGTTCGGAAAAGTCCGAAGATTCAAATTTTGAGGGGTAAACTTAATTTACTTCACGAAAGCGAGATGTTATCCCTTCGTACCCCCAGCGTTTACCCCTCATTCGGCGCGTATTAACAGCAGTTGTCGTCTTTTGCTTCATGTCCGGCACATTGGCTTTGGCTGAATCGATCGACACATCGGTTGGCGGCTCATCAAAGAGCCAAATAGTCGCCCCGATCACGTCGGCCGGGCTGGCATCTCATGTTCTCATTGACGGATTGGACTTCGTGCCGCCAATGCCATATGGCTCAATCTGCCCACAGTGGTACGACCTCGCCATGCAGTATTTTTCGCCTGCTGAGTGGAACACCATTGACTTTTTACTCAATCGGGAATCCCGGTGTGACTCTCGAGCCTTCAACCCCAAAGACACGAATGGCAAGCCCAGTTATTCGCTCTTTCAGATCAACGGCTTCTGGTGTCGTCCGAGTACTCACTACCAACAGGGTTTTCTACAAGAACAGGGTGTTTTGACCACTTGTGATGATCTCTTTGACCCCGAAATTCAGTTTCGGGCAGCTCGGGCTATTTATGTTGAAGGTCTTGTGCGTCACGGTCGTGGTTGGCGCTCATGGGGAAACTACCCGGAGACCCGCTGACCTTTCGGAGCGGGCTTCGAGCACTGAAAGCGCGATCAGTGCACCGAGAACAAAGCTTGCTCCGATCACACGATTAACGGTCAGGTCTTCGCCGAGGAATACAACTCCTGCGGCAATAGCCAGCACGGGTTCGAGTGTGGTGAGCACTGAGACCATGCTTGGACCTACACGTTTGAGGCCTGCAAACCCCGCAAGAATTGGAGTAACTGTTCCAACGACCACAAGACCAGCGATGTACGTCCATGCGACTGAATCATGCGGAAACTCTGACGTTAATGAACCGGGGGGAGTCGCGACCAAGAACCAGTACGAGAGTGCTCCACCAGCATTGACGAGAACGACACTCGTAATGACGTCGGTCCGCTCGAGGGAATGAGAAAGGCCCAACAGATAGATAGTGAAGAAGACTGCAGAGAGTAGAACAAGCACAACGGCGCTCATGCTTGCATCGCCCACTTGACCAACTGTTATGAATACTCCGATCATCGTGAAGACCAAGGAGATCAGAACATTTTTGCTTGGTCGTTTCTTCCATATGACCCAAGATCCAAAAACGATAAACAGTGGGTTTGCATAAAACAGCACGATTGCGAGACCGGTATCAATGTCGTTGATCGCGATGAAGTACGTGAGCGAGATGCCCATGATGCAGACGCCCCACAGCAGCAATTTTGCGGTGTCCTTGAGGTTTGGCCAAGGGGTATTGCGGACCATGACTGCGCGAATGGCGAACATCAATAAGGTCGCAATCGTAAAGCGGACGCTCATCACGCCCATGGCGTTGGTGTCATGTTCGTACAGCTTCTTCGTGAAGGTGGGAACTGTTGCAAACCCAGTGCTGGAGAGAAATACGCAGAGAGTGCCAATGACACGCTGATTTTTTGGCACCGGTTATTTACCCTTCCACATGTCGTTGTCAACTAAGCGTTTGATCCATTCGACGGTGAGGTTTGGGTCAAAAGTTGGGCTTGGTGTGCCAGATATTTCGATCGACCCCGATGCAACGAGATCGCGCGCGACCAAGATGGTGTTGATTCGAGCTCTGTCTGTGTAAGGGGAGGTTTCTGTCGCAGAGAGAAAGCCAATGATTCCCATTCCGCTTATCCACACAGTTGCAACGATGGTAAAAATGCTTCGTGAACCAACATTTTCGAAGAGTGATTCGATGCCAATAAACACGAGGGGAATGACAAAGATGGCGCCTAGGTAGACATACCTACTCGACGAAGGCTCCCCGAAAGTGACACGAGAAAATCCTGTAATGAAATAGAACAACACAGCACCAACCGCCATGCAGAATGGCATCAAAATTGGCAGTGACTTAATCGATTTTTTGTAGAGTCCAAAAAAGCACAATAAGACAATGAAGGCTGATGAGCCGCCGATGTGGGTTATCGCTTCTAGTGACCCATGTAATCCCTTGATCACGTAATGAGCAATTTGGACCATCTTGCTATATGTCTCGTATTGCGTATCGCCTTTGACTCCGTGATTCAGGGACCCATACTTGAAGAACCACATCAGCCAGAGCATTGCTGGTGGTGCGGCAATGAGGATGGCGCGCTTGAACTGACGTTGGATTGTCAAAAACAATGCGATCATGACGATGAGCGGGATGCTCGTGCCTGCACATAAGACTGCAATAACGCCAAGCGTCGCAGCGGCAATGTCTCGCTTCGAAATACCGCCTTGGCGGTCGATCAAAATCAATTGGTACAAGCCAAGAAAAATTGGTGCGACGTGCGCCATATTTGTTGCCATCATCAACACTTCGTAACCGGCCGACATGAATGCAACGCAGCACACTGCACTCAATGCAGTCAAAGTTGAGGCACACCTCTTTTTGAGGATGATCGCAACTGCAAACAGGATTCCTATGTGCATGAATATTGCGGGCAACATATATACGAGGTGGTTGTCGAGACCAAACATGTGTCCGAGCCCAATGAATACAAGAACTGGTATCGCAAGGAGATGGTCGTTGTGGGGGAGCAGAAGAGCCTGCGACCAATTGCCGTCTGCTGCAGCGAAGTATCTATTTGTGAGCATCGCGAAGTCATCTCCTAGAAACCAAGTGTTTCTGTTGATCCAGAGCGAAAGCACAAAGGAAATGGCTGCAACGACACTGACCGACCCATAAAACTGACGGCGTGTTAGTGCGTTGATATTCACTCTTTGACCCCTAGTCGCAAACGAATCGATTTCGCAATTGCGGGGCAAAGTTATCACACGCATCGTTTGATCTGGATTCAGGTGCTGATGCCGATGTGAATACAAGTGAAGTGACGGTGAGTCGATCTATAAGCGGGGTTCTGTAATCGTCGCAATTTCTCGCGCCAACCGATGACCATCCCTCTGTGCAACCTACCCGAGGGTTGTTAGCTACAAGTAGCTAACGAACGGACCGCTCATGCCCT
>JBIIWI010000052.1:0-10144 GCA_044339005.1 Ilumatobacteraceae bacterium | reverse complement strand
AATCATTAAGGGCGACTTGGATGATGTCCCAGAGCAGGCGTTCTTGAACGTCGGTGGCGTTGATCAGGTGTTGGCTAAAGCCAAAGCACTGCAGGAAAACGCTTAATCATGGCCGATGCTGGTGCTCTTCGCGTAGAGGTGGTTTCACCTGAGCGTGTGCTGTTTACAGGTGATGCCCGTCAGGTCATTACCCGCACGCTCGATGGTGGAGAAATCGCTTTCTTGCCTGGGCACATTGCATTCTTGGGTGCACTAGTCGAGAACCACACACGTATCTACCTCAGTGACGGCACGGTACAAGACCTTGCCGTTCACGGTGGATTCGTTGATGTGGCTCCCGATCATGTGACGATCTTGTCTGACTCGGCAGAACTTGCTGCAGATATTGACGTCAATCGTGCGCGTGCAGCGCTGCAGCGGGCTGAAGACGCAATGCGCGGCGAGCACGATGCAACGGTTGAATCGGCGTTACGTCGTGCACACGCACGACTTGCTGCCGCAGGTGGCGTTACCGACGCCCGCGCAGCTGCGCACTAAACACTTAGCCAGAAATCTTTAAGGGTGCAGCCCTCGCATACGGTGAGCATCAGCAATTGTTTTGACGCCTAAAACTGTTGCAGCCAAACGGTTTGGCAACTTCGTTTCCTGAGTAAATGCGTAGAAGCGCTCAAATGCTGCGCGCATCAAGTCGATTACTCGTGCATTCACCTCGTCTTCGTCCCACGTGAGGTGGGCAAAGTTTTGACATTGCTCGAGGTATGAGCAAGTAACACCTCCTGCGTTGGCATAAACATCTGGGATGACGACGACTCCCATGTCGGCCAAGATGAGATCGGCTGTTGGGGTCAGTGGGCCATTGGCTCCCTCAACAATTATTTTGGCTTTCATGCCGTTCGCTTCTGCTTCGCCAACCGCTTCACCAAGTGCACAGGGCATAACTATGTCGCAGTCGAGTCCAAAGACGGCTGCAGAACCAGTGAGACCTCGAGCAACAACTTCGCCCACACCTGTATCGCAAACGCTTCGCGCACCTTCACGCATCGCTTTGTCGATTTTCACAAGGTCTAGTCCGCTGTCTGAATGAATTGTTCCACCAACGTCGGAGAGCCCAACAATAAGTGCGCCTCGAGCCGACGCAAGTCGTGCTGCCCATGAGCCCACTTGTCCGTATCCCTGAATGGCAATCTTTTTGCCAGCGAGTGATTGGCCCATTTTCTCAAGTATCAATGCTGCGGCTTCAACGACACCGCGTCCAGTTGATGATTCGCGACCGAGTGATCCGCCAAGTTCAATTGGCTTGCCGGTGACAACACCCGGAGTCGATTGACCGACACCAGTTGAGTACTGGTCCATGATCCACGCCATGATCTGTGCGTTGGTACCCACGTCTGGTGCTGGAACGTCGCGGTCTGGGCCAAGGAATGATGCAATTTCCGAGATGTATCGTCTTGTTATACGTTCAATTTCACCAATTGAATATTGCTTTGGATCAAAGCACACACCACCTTTTGCACCACCGAGTGGCAGGTTGGCAATTGCCGTCTTGAGGGACATGCCAATTGCTAAAGCAACCACCTCATCTCGGCTCACTTCGTGGTGATAACGAATGCCACCCTTTGCTGGGCCGCGAGTGGTGTTGTGATGCACACGCCATCCAACAAGTTGGTCACGGGACCCGTCGTCGCGTCGAAATGGGATCGCCACTTCAATGATTCGTCGTGGCGTAACGATCGTCTCAATCAAGCCATCTTCCAATTTCAGCCACTCGCCGGCCTCACGAACTCGCAGTTCGGCCGCTTCGAGTGCTGAGTAGGTCTTATATGACGCCATTGTCATACCATTCCTTTCAGCAACGTTGCTCGTACAGACTAGATCACAGGGCGAAAAAGCTCTGCCTAATCGCCTCACTCATGTGTTGGATCAATCTCATTTCATACCTGCGGGTAACCACACTTTGTCCATTTTTTGAGCACTGCGAGATGGGATATTGTCTCGCCTAGGGGGTGGTTGTGGGGGCACATATTCCGGGTGTTATTGGCGACGTCGACGTGATGTGGCTGAAGAATGAATTGGGTTGGGATGTCGACTCGATAAAGGTGGAGCAGATAGGTGCAGGCATCGGAGTTTCGAGTGCGTTGTTTCGACTCAAATTAAATGGACCGAATTGTCCCTCATCAGTAGTTGTGAAATTGCCAGCACTCGACGAGGCCGCAGTGTTTACGAGCACGATGTTGCGCATGTATATACGAGAAGCAAATTTTTTTGGTTCGCTGTGCAACGAGATGCCCATCGGTGTGCCAGTTGCGTACTTGGCTCGTGTTGATGAGGCTACGAGCCAGTTTGTTGTGGTGATGGAAGATTTGGGTGGACTTCGAATCGTTGATCAAAATGAAGGCATGTCAATGACTGATGCGCGCGCTGCGATAGATGCTGCAGCAAAATTGCATGCCAAATGGTGGGGGCGAGGAGACGAGTTGTCGGCTGCTGGAACAACGATCAGTTTGGGCGACCCGATTTATCCTGCAGTACTTCCATTTGTATTTGGTGAGGGTTGGGAGAAGTTGACAAAGGAAATGGAATTGCCAAAATCAATCATGGAAATTGGTCCATTATTTAGTGAGCGACTTCCATCGTTGTTGCAATCATTAGTAACAGGACCAAACACGTTGTGTCATGGCGACTACCGTGCCGACAACATCTTGTTCAATGATGAAGGCGAACCAGTGTTGATCGATTTTCAGTTGCTTGGTTCTGGCACCGGCGCATATGACGTGGCGTACTTTGTGACGCAAAGTTTGAGCAAGCAAGATGCATCGCTGTACGAGCGCGAGTTGTTCGGTCGATGGGTTGCAGGCTTGACAGCTGCGGGTTTGGTGGTCGATGTAGACGACTTGTGGTTGCAGTATCGGCGATGCGCATTGTTCTGCTTGGCGTATCCAGTTATTGCGTCACGAGGCATGGACTTGAATAACCCTCGCGAACGCAAGTTGATTGAGATGATGAACGAGCGGTTTGACCGCGCCGTGCGCGAACTCAACTTGGCAGAGTTGATGTAATTTGATCTCTTTCAATTAGATTCGTCACGTGGAAATCGTTCTAGTTCGGCATGGTCTGCCGTTGCGTGTTGAGTTAGAAACTGGCATCGCTGACCCAGAGCTTGCGTCCGAGGGTCACGAGCAGGCAGCCAAGATGGCCGCATATTTGGGTGTCGAAGATATCGAAGCGGTCTATGTGAGCCCGCTGCGCAGAGCAGTTGAGACTGCGCGTCCGTTATGCAAATTGTTGGGTCTCGAGGCAGTTGTCAGCGAAGGCGTTGCTGAGTTTGATCGCAACTCGCGCGAGTATGTGCCTGTTGAAGAGTTGCGAGCCACCAATGATCCGAGATGGGAAAAGTTGTTGCGCGGCGAGTGGGACGGCGTGGACGAAGATCCATCACTGTTTAGGGCGCGCGTGGTTGCAACGGTTGAAGACATGATTGCCCGACACCCAGGTGGGCGTGTGGTGGTGGTGTGTCACGGTGGAGTGATCAATCAATACTTAGCGCATGTGCTGGGCATTGAAACCCATATTGGTTTTTTCTATCCGAAATATACGTCAATACATCGAGTGATGGCGGCACGCTCTGGGCAACGATCAATTGTGAGTATCAACGAAGCATCGCACCTCCGCTAAATAAGTGGCGAGTACTTACGGTGCACGGCCTGGGCCGAGACCCCCATGGCGATACCGATTTTGCGCCAAGAGACATTGGCTTTGCGTGCGGCTTTAACCGATTCGAGAATCTGATCTTCGAAAATTGCTCTCTCAAATCGAATTTGGAAGAGAGCGCTTTCGGATGGAGTGAGTAGATGCGCGTTCTTGATATCAAAGTTTTCGAACATCGTTGAATAATCGCGCGTTGCCCTGGATCTTTTGCGATTCATCGTTTTAGACATCTGTTACCTCAGGTATTTCTCTTGTGCTCGCATTGCATGAACGATGATGAATCTGTCGCCTTCTTCGAATGTGCCGATCTCCAATAAATTTCCACTGAAGTCTGGGCCGATACTGATTGTCATGTCGCCGTTACTGAAGCGTCGTAGGTGCAAACGCATTGCGTGAAACATCTCGTCTGGTGTAACCCCATGTTTGTATGCGCTGCGATGAATTGATGTCATGAGTCTATCAACATATGTTGACGGTCGTCAAAAGTCTGGAAAGTATCTATGCCTCAGATGTGGAGATGGATTCGGGGTTTGTGCACCGTGGAACACAGTGGGTATAGGTTGAGGCCATGAAACTTGGACCAGGACTTACCTTCTCATGGAAACGCGCATTGGGTGTAACAAAAGCTAAACGCAAGATTTCGCGGGCAACTGGCATTCCACTCACTAGACAAGGCCGACGTAACAAACTCGGTCGTTGGATGGGAATGAAATAGGCGCTAAGAAATAACATATGTATCGTCGCTTGGGTTTACTCACTGTGTGTTTGATGTTGAGCGGGTCACTCCTAGCTTTTAGTTCTACTCCTACAAGCGCAGCTGCTTGCACGAATGATGGTGCCAATTGCAAAGTGGGAGATGTTGGCCCCGGTGGCGGCATCGTGTTTTACGACGCTGGTTCAATGCAGTGGTGGGGTCGTTTTTTGGAAGCAAAATCTGATCGTGCAGCCATCACTAATTGGGGTGCGGAAATATCCGTCTATACAGAAGGTGACAATGGCCTGACAATTGCTCAGCAACGACAGCGAGCGAAACAGATCGGGATGGGAAAGATCAATACATCATTAATGGTGAATAAGTTGTTGCCTCCAAACCTGCAGTCAGCAGGATGGTTTGTTCCATCAAAAGATGAGTTGAACGCACTATTTGACTCTTGGAAAATCAACCGTTTGCGACGGACGTTCAGTGCTGGGCCAATGTGGACGTCGTCAGAAGCAAGTAACTCATTTGCGTGGTATCAACTATTTCAAGATGGCACACAATTCACTGATGCGAATGGAATCATTCCACTAAAGACAGGAAACAAATCAGATACCGCGAGCCAGGTTCATGTTGGTTCCAACTTTCCTTCAAGCCCTTTTCGGGTGGTACCCATGCGTGCGTTTCCTGCAAGTACCGGTGTCGTGCCAGCACCAGTAGTTGTGCCGAGCGTGGCTCGAGTCAATGATGCCTGCACGCAAAACGCCGCTGCATGCTCAATCGGAGATGTTGGCCCAGGTGGGGGAATAGTTTTCTATGACGCAGGAAAAACTTTGCCGTGGGGTCGGTACCTAGAAATCGCACCAGCATCCTGCGAAGGTGTTGGTCTGCCGTGGCGCGTGGGCAAAGCGCGTGTTTATACAAATTGGGAAACAGCTGCAAAACAGAGACTCGTTGCGAAACAAGTTGGAATGGGTGAAAGCAATACAAAAGTGATTACTCAATCATTTGGCGTTGGAAGCTATGCCGCGCAATTTGCACAGGACTCAACCTGTAATGGTAAAGATGATTGGTTCTTGCCGTCTAAAGATGAGCTTGACTTGGCCTATAACAACGTCGCACAGAATCGCGATGGGAGCAAAGACTCTCCACTCGGCGGATTCAACAAGGGTTATTACTGGACTTCAACCGATTACAACAACACCACCACATGGACGCAGTACTTCATGGATGGACAACAATTTGATCGAGTCCAGACATTGGCTGCGAATATAAAGCCACCTTCGAATCCGTTTCGGGTGCGACCAATTCGCGCTTTTGGCTGAAGAAACACTTCTGGGTTCAGGTCGGTAGCGTGACCCACTCATGGGAAACGTGCTTGGTGCGATTGGGTTGGTGCTTGGGCTGCTGGTATCCCCGAACGTCTCTGCCACACCCACCGCACGGCCAACCCAAAAAGAAGCATTACTGGTGGGCGACTCGGTGATGTCGATCTTGTTGCACACTGATGCAGCGCTTACCTTGCTGGAGAAGGAGCATCCGTTTCTATTGCGATCAGTGCCATGTCAGCGCTTGATCTTTGAAGGTTGCAAGCCAATTGCCAAACATAGTTCGCTCAAGATGTTGCAGATGAACAAAGGTAAGTTTTCAAACGTCGTGGTGGTGAGCACCGGATACAACGACCTCGACGACGCCAACTTTGCGCGAGCAGTGCGCGAGATAACGAGCGAAGCAAAGGCGCAGGGAGTCGAGGTGTTGTGGCTGACCTATCGACAAGCAGGCAATGTGCGCATGAAGAGCCTTTCATACAACCGTCAGTTGTTTGAGTTGGAAAAGAAGATTGACAACCTGCACATTCTTCGATGGTGCGATATCAGCAACGGACACCCCGAATGGTTTACTGCTGACTCGGTGCATATGAATGCCACCGGCGGGCTGGCGTTGGCCAAAGCGATCTCGGCTGCCATTGGGCAACTGACAACGACCTAGTCCGGGAATTAGGGTTGTTGTATGAAGATCGTTGATGGACTCTTGTACTCACGAAGCCATGAATGGGTGCTTGTCGACGGCGAGTCGGCACGCGTGGGAATTACGGATCACGCGCAAGATGCACTTGGACAAATTGTTGACGTACAGTTGCCATCAATTGGTGACGCAGTTGTCGCAGGTAAAGCTGTTGCAGAAGTTGAGAGCAGCAAAAGCGTGAGCGACATTGGTTCTCCAGTGAGTGGCACAGTTGTATTGGTGAATGAATTACTTGCCGACCAACCGCAATTGATTAACTCAGACCCGTTTGGCGCGGGTTGGTTGTATGAAGTGCAACTCGCGTACAACGAGATGCTTGAAGGTTTGATGTCCGCTGATGAGTATCGGACTCTTACGCACTAACTATTGACGAATCAGTCAACGAAGAAGGTCCAGGAATACGTGCGAGATGCATTTTCGCCATCTTTGATGGGCCAATAACGAACACTGCCCGTATGTTCTCCCTGAGTGAGTTCGGCAATCGGCGCGCCAGGTTGGGGGAGATAACTGATGATGTAGTTGCCAACGTCAAAGATTGCAGTCGGGGGCAAGTCAATTTGTGCACCAGGCGCGACTTGTTTACCAGTAGCAATCACTTCATCGAGACGAGTAGTTAGCAGCTCGATGCCATCAATTGTCAACGTTGCGGTATATCCCTCAATGAAGTCGACGATGATTTCTGATTGTTGAAGAACTTGATCACCTTGACCTGGAGAAATCTGTTCAATAGCTTCAGGAAGGTTTGATGCATCGCGACCAGTGAGTCCAGTGCTTACGCCAAGTACGAACGACACGAGACCAGCAGAAATGCCGACACTGATGATGAGCAATTTGTAGTCAATTTTTTTCACAGTTCTATTCTCGCCGATTTTCTGCAAACTTCAATAACTCTGGGCCATTGGTCACATGGCACTGGGCAAAAAGGTTATTTCTGGACTAGGTTTAAAGGCTCATGAGCAAACAAGATTCATTGGTTGGCGCAATGTTTGCCAATCGATATCGCATCGGTGATTCTCGAAGTGGAGGGTCCGGTGAGTCGTCGGTATACGACGCAACAGACGTGCGTAGCCACAAACGTGTGGTTATTCGAGTTACGACGGCGCAGTCACTCATTGACTTGGATAGCGGCGTAGTACTTGTTGCCGATGCAATTGAATTGTTTAAACGACAGACGCAGATGCTTGCAAGCATGTCGCATCCTTCGCTTGCATCAATTGACGACTGGGGCACACAAGAAGTTGATGGAAAGTTGTATGCGTTTACAGTGCTTGAACATTATGCGGGTGGTACGTTGCGCGAGATTCTGGATCGCGGTCGCAGGCTTTCCCCATCTCAAGCGCTAGCTGTTGGTCTCGATGTATGCAGAGCATTGCACTTTTTGCATGGAAAAGGCTGGGTGCATGGAGACGTACGTCCTGCAAATATATTTCTGGGTGATGACTTACGAGTGAGGCTTGCCGGGTTGGGCTTGAAGCGCGTTGTGAACTCTGAGCAAATGAGTATTGAGCAAGCAAGTTACGCCGCACCAGAGATCGCAACCGGTCAACAGCCAACCGAGCAGAGCGATGTTTATTCGCTTGCCCTGACACTGCTTGAAATGATTACGGGGACGCTGCCATTTGTAGGCGATACGGCGGCAATTACGCTTGCCGCACGCATCGACAAATTGTTGCCGGTATCGGCCGACCTTGGGCCAATTGCTGTGCCACTTGAACGAGCAGGGCGACCAGAAGCAGACGAACGCTTTAGTGCGTTGGACTTTGGGCGTGCATTTGCATCAATTGCCGACAAGATGCCGATGCCTCAACCGATAGAGCCACTTGAATCGAAGAGCTTTGAGGCAGTAATCGAAGAAAAGATTGTTGATCGAACGGGTGAGATCCCACGACCTTTGGCGCCTGCTGCTGATTTGGAACAGAAATTGGTCATCAACAATTCGGATGAGCCAATTTATGTGGCAAATCCAGATGAGATCAAGCGACACAAACGTTTTGTCGTTATTGGAGCAGTGGTGGCGTTGTTGATTGCTGGTGGAATTTCATATCAGGTTTTTGTAAAGCATTCGCACAACGTACCTGCATTTGCCGAGATGAATGAAGGGGAAGCTCGCAACTTGGTTGTTCCGTTTAAGTGGACAATCGTTGTGACAGCTGAGCGAAGCGATGAGGTACCCGCTGGCAATGTGATTCGCACCGAGCCGGCGTCGGGGGAATCATTGGAAGAGGGCAAGACATTAACTCTCGTCATTTCACAAGGACCATCGCTTGCAGAGTTGCCAGATTTAAATGGAAAGACTTTGCAAGAGGCCGTGGATCTGCTGACAGCACTCGAACTCGTACCTGCACAAAAAGACTCGCCGAGCGAAGACGTTGCCGCTGGTTCTGTAATTTCGTGGTTAGTACCAGAGCAGCCGAGCTTGTTGCCAGGAGACAAGGTGTTGCGTGGAACAGCGATTGATGTTCTTATTTCGACAGGCCCAGCGCCGCGCGAGATGCCGTCGCTTTTGGGGATGACTCTCGAACAAGCACAGACTGTGATGAATGATTTGCGATTGGTGTTGATTGAAACACCAGCCGCCAAAAGCAATGCTGCTGCAGAAGGTTTAATAGGGGCCCAATCGGTAGTACCTGGAACCCAAATTGCGCGTGACTCGCAAGTTGCTTATGCGATATCTCTCGGACCGGATTTAGTAGAGATGCCTCGGATTATCGGCAACAGTTTTGCAACGGTTGAACCAAGACTTCTTGAGGCTGGATTCGTTGTGGGAAAAGTCACAGGTAAACCAAATTACAAATTGCGTAAAGCGTTTGTGGGTGACAAAGCGGTTGCCAATGGTGATCAAGTGGCACGCGGTGCAATAATCGATCTTGTATTCCCTTAAGACAACAGCTTTGATGCAGTAACGGCATTATCGTAGAAGGGTGAAAAAGAACGAGCACCTTGCAAAGTCGCTCGATGAAGACGTTGGAATTATCGACTCTGGTGGAGTTGATGAGATATCAATCGTCCCTTGGTCGCGCTTACTCACTGGCAAAGTTGCAAAGACTGTTGGCTTAACGCATCGCAAAGCCACTCTCGGAGTGTTGTTGGCGTCTGTATTTACGGTGAGTTTTACGATCACTTTGTTGGTGGTGTCACTCAAGACCGTGGCCGACAGTCTTGGAAGCAGCGTGACCGTGTTGAGCTGGACAATTACCGCACCACTCTTGGCGTTTGGTGTGGTTGGACCCGCATTTGGGAAGTCGGGAGACTTGTGGGGTCACAAGCGCATGTTTGTTGGCGGTTTGCTTTTTGCAGGAATCTTTTCGTTGATTAGTGGCTTTGCATGGAATGCAGTTTCGCTGATTGTATTTCGCACATTGTCGGCTGCTGCAGGTGCTGCAACTGGCCCTTCGGCAATGGCGTACATCAACCGAATGTTCCGTGCCGACGAACGAGTACGCCCGCTTGGATACTGGAGTTTTGTTACTGCAGGTGCACCGGTGCTCGGAGTTGTTGCAGGCACACCTCTCGTAGAGATTTTTGGTTGGCGCGTGATTTTCCTGGTGCAAGCTCCGCTGTGCGCGCTCGGTGCACTCGTGTCCTACCGATTGCTGCCAGATACTGATCGACAAGAAAATGTGCGATTTGATGTCAAAGGTTCAGCAACACTTGGTGCAGGGTCTGTACTCATTTTGCTTACGATCAACCGTGGAAACTCGTGGGGTTGGACAAGCC
>JBIIWI010000098.1:0-2864 GCA_044339005.1 Ilumatobacteraceae bacterium | reverse complement strand
TTGCTTCGTCATACAACGTATTGTCACCTAATTCTGCTTCCCAAGCAGCGAAGGCGGAGCTCAGGGTTGCAAGCATCGCTGACTTCTTCGTTGGATCAAGGAAACTGGACAAACATGCGTGCCAAGGCGCGTTAGACCCCTTCTTGGAAAAGAAGACGCCGGTTTCAATTACGCCAAGGCCTTTCGCTTTCCAATGCGGCATGTAATCACTCACTATTCCCAACTTTTGACCAGCAGTGACTTTGTCACCGACCTTTACTGTTGGATTAAGCAAATGTTCGTGCTCATATAAAACGTATGCACCACCCTGCATACAAGACATCCCTGGTGGAGCAACACGCACGCTGTAATCATTGCTGTAAAGCTTTGGAATATCGCAAACCGTTCCATCAACCATCGAGATAACAGATGTTCCGAGAGGAAGATAGAAACCATATTGAGGTTCCACCATTCCCTGGACAACTGCACCAATCGGGCCTATCAATAGTCGATACATGGCATTGTCTGACGCTGCATTTGGCCCGCTAAATGTCGGCGGAGTTACGCCTTTAATCAACATGTCGCCAGCTTTTCCAGTTGCTGGCGAATAATCAGTGAAATTGAATCCCCAGTTTTGAATGATCGCGGGGATATCTCGTTGGGATGTTGGCTGCGTTCCCGAGCTCGCTGAACCCGAACTGCCACTGCCAGTTGAACTTTGCGCCACCCACACAAGTTTTTTGCCAACCTTGGTGCACTTCAAAGTGGTTTTACCGGACTTGGCCGTTGCACCTGCCTTTGTGCATTTACCACCCGCCGAATTTGCTGCACTAGCAAGGGTTGCGGACCCTACTAACACCGATCCAACAACTATGGCTATACATGCGTGCTTCACCGCAACTTTGTAAAAATTTTTCATCAGGAAAATGTAATCAGTGCGACCAAAAAAGTCAAGAGCCTCTGGTGGTACTTGCGATTAACTGGTTTCAACCAATTAGATATTGAGAAACGTATCGAGACCAAGGGTAAATCCCTTGTACTCGGCAATTTTCTTGCACGCAATTACAACACCAGGCATAAACGAGGTGCGATCGATCGTGTCGTGTCGGATCGTTAATGTTTGCGATTGTGCACCAAGAATGACTTCTTGATTCGCCACTGTGCCGCGCATACGTACAGCATGAATCGGAATATTGCCAGGACCTTTTGCCCCGCGCGCACCTGTAATTGCCTCATGTTGGGTTGGGTCACTTGCCCACTCACTGTTCGCTGCAGCCATGCGCTGAGCGGTTGAGATTGCAGTTCCACTTGGTGAATCTGCTTTGCCGTCGTGGTGTATTTCAATAATCTCAGCGGTGTCAAAAAACGGTGCTGCCATCTCTGCAAATCGCATCATTAACACTGCTCCAACTGCAAAGTTGGCTGCAATCAGACAATTGCTGTTCGTGAATGACTTTTTAAATGTGTCGAGGTCTTCTTGAGTAAAACCCGTAGTGCCAACCACAGCGTGAATGCTGTGCATTGCAAGCCATGGAAGATTGATCCGCGAAGCAGCCGCGACCGTGAAGTCGACTGCAACGTCTACATGAGCGTCTGCAAGTGCGCGCAACTCTTTTGAAATAGTGACGCCTTCGGCCGTAACTCCAGGCGTTGCATCAACAGCTGCGACAAGTTGAAGACCATCGGCAGCCGCAATTGCGGCACAGGCTGCAGCGCCCATGCGCCCTGCGGCGCCGATGACTCCTACTTTGATCATGAAATGAGGTTAGCCGTTAACAAAAACAGCATGAACTCAATTAGTCGACTATTAGCCGTTGAATTCGCTGTCGAATTGCTCTTCGAAGCTCACCGATACAGCGTTGTCGCTGACTGGCTCTGCTGGGCGTGATCCACGGTTTGGCTCGCGACGCGCACTGTTGTCGCCACGGCTGTTGCCGCCACGATCGTTACCGCCACGGCTGTTACCGCCACGGCTATTGCCGCCACGATCTCCACCACGGCTGTTACCGCCACGATCATTACGACCGCCACGATCTCCACCACTGCGCTCTGGACGCGGGCCACGATCTCCGCGATCTCCACCTTCACTTGGTCCGCTTCCGGAACCCTTCATTGGCTCGCCGTCTGGACCAATCAACGAGAGGCTTACTTTGCCACGATCATCGATGTCGTCGACGCGCACTTGCACTTCGTCGCCGATGTTCAAGACATCTTCAACTTTGGCAATGCGTTGTCCGTTACCCAACTTGGAGATGTGCACGAGGCCATCACGTCCAGGAAGGATGTTGACGAATGCACCGAACTGCGCGATGTTGACAACGCGGCCCGTGTAAGTAGCACCCAAGTCGGCTGTTGGTGGGTCAACAATGGCAAGAATTCGTGCCTTTGCGTCTTCCACCTTGGCGTTGTCTGGTGAACCAATGGTGATGATTCCAGTTGCACCGTCATCAGAGACGTTGATCTCTGCGCCGGTCTCTTGCTGAATCGTATTGATGACTTTGCCCTTTGGCCCAATCACTTCGCCGACCTTGTCCAACGGAATGGTGAACGTCACGATCTTCGGTGCGCTCTCTGCAACCGTTGCGCGTGGTGCAGCAATTGCTGCGTTCATCACATCAAGAATCTTCAAGCGTGCTTCTTTGGCCTGCTGCAATGCTGCTGCCAACACTTCGCTTGGAATTCCTTCGATCTTGGTGTCAAGTTGCAATGCGGTTACTGCATCCGCAGTACCAGCAACTTTGAAGTCCATGTCGCCGAAAGCATCTTCAGCACCCAAGATGTCGGTGAGCGCGGTGTATTTGCCCTGATCGAAGATCAGACCCATCGCGATACCTGCCACTGGGGCGATGATTGGAACACCTGCGTCCATCAACGAAAGACTTGAT
>JBIIWI010000011.1:0-30589 GCA_044339005.1 Ilumatobacteraceae bacterium | reverse complement strand
TATCGAAGTTCGGAACCGTCTCGATCCCGAGGGTGTGTTCACAAACGACTATTTGCGTCGTGTGTTGGGTCGCTAGTACGTCCCAACCGTAGATAAACCCCCTAGGTAATTGAGGAGAATTTCATGGCTAAGAGTTGGACCGCGCTCGGCGTACCCGAGAGAATCGTTGCAGGCCTTTTGAAGCGAGGCATTGCGGAACCGTTTCCAGTGCAAGCAGCAACTATTCCAGAATCGTTAATGGGTCTAGATATTTGCGGCAAGGCACCAACTGGTTCAGGTAAGACACTTGCCTTTGGTATCGCGCTTGCAGTCAAAGTTGTGAAAGCCAAACCAGGTCGACCACACGGTTTGGTGCTCGTGCCAACTCGTGAGCTTGCCGCGCAGGTTGCGAAGGAAGTTGCAATGTTGTGTGCAGGTGGCGGAATCACTGTTGCCGCTGTTTACGGTGGCGCTGGTTATGGCCCGCAAGTAAAGGCTGCTCGTGCCGCAAGCATCGTCGTTGCGACCCCTGGTCGTCTTGAGGACTTGATGAAGCGTCGCGATCTCGATTTGGGTGCTGTGGCGCTAGTGGTTATCGACGAAGCGGACCGTATGGCAGACATGGGTTTCATGCCGGCTGTAAAGCGCATCATGCGCACAATTCCCGGAGGACGCCAAACCTTGTTGTTCTCGGCAACACTCGATGGTGACGTTGACAACTTGATTCGTGAATTCCAGCGCGATCCAAAAAAGCATCAAGTAGCAGCCGCCGAAAATGGCGGCGAGATCGAGCACCTATTTTGGAATGTCAATCGTGATGAGCGAACTCGAATGGTTGCAGAAATTGCAAATCATTACGAACGCGCCATTGTTTTCTGTCGCACCAAGCATGGCTCAGATCGTTTGGCAGGCAACCTAGAGTCGCTGGGTGTAGAGACCTGCGTAATTCACGGTAATCGCAGCCAAGCCCAGCGCGAACGAGCTCTAGAGCAATTCCGACGTGGCAAAGCAACCGTGATGGTTGCAACAGATGTTGCGGCACGTGGAATCCACATCGATGCTGTTCCTGTTGTGGTGCACTTTGATCTACCTGAAGACCCGAAGGATTACATTCACCGTTCAGGCCGTACCGGTCGCGCAGGCGAGAAGGGCGTAGTTATCTCGTTCGTCGACAAGTCGATCCGTAGATCTACTACTCAGTTGACGAAAAATATGCCGTTCGATGTGGTCTTTGTGGATCCGCAATTTGTTGATACATCTGTGCCCGCACAATCACCTCGTCCGGGTTCAATCGGCACGGTTCAAACGCTCGCGCTTATCGGCGCAGGACCTCAACCCGAGTAGGTCACAAGCAGATATCTCGCGATAGGTCACAAGCAAATGTCTCGCGATAGGTCACAAGCAGATATCTCGCGATAGGTCACAAGCAAATGTCTTGTGGCCGTACTGGTACTCGCAACAGTGCCTTTCCGGTTGCCGCTCGAATTGCAGCAACGATTGCAGGTGTTACTGAAATACATGGTGGTTCGCCGATGCCTTTAGCGCCGAGTGGCGCTTGAGGTTCTGGCTCTTCGATCATGACAGCAACTACACGTGGAGCATCCAGGGCAGTGGGCAACAGATAGTCAGTGAAGCTTGGGTTCTTAACACGACCATTGTCCATGATTATTTCTTCCATTACGGCAAGACCAAGGCCTTGAGCAATGCCTCCCTCCAGCTGACCAATAGCCGAGAGAGGATTGAGAACACGACCGACATCTTGTGCGGTTGCAATCTGAACTACTTTGACCAGACCGAGTTCCACGTCTACGTCGACGACTGCACGGTGCGCGACAAAAGCGAATGCAACGTGACAGTTGCCTTGACCATTTTCATCAAGGTCTTCGGTTTTGCGGTGATGGTGCTCGAATGTTTCTGAAAGCGTGATGCCTTGAGTTGCTTCAGTAACACTGATACGGAATGTTCCAATCGTGTCAATGATGTCGGTATTTTCGACCATCAAACGAATTGGATCAATGTTGTGTTGTTTGCCAACGTGTTCGAACAGGCGTTCACGAACCAGTCGACACGCGCCGTCTACAGCGCCACCACTCATCCATGTTTGCCTCGAGGCGGAGGTTGAACCAGCAGAACCGATTTGGGTATCGGATGTCTCAAGTACCACATCGTCAATGCCGAGCACGCTGCGTGCGATTTGGGGAGCAAGCGTCACGAAACCCTGACCTACTTCGGATGTTGCAAATTTCAGCGAAGCTACGCCGTTTGAAAGTGTGCAACGTGCGGTTGCGTAGTCATCGAAGCCCTCGGAGTACATCAGGTTTTTTATTGATACGCCCCAACCAACGCCGCGAACGATGTTGTGTCGATCGGCTGTGCGGCCGCTACCACCAGGGAACTCGAGCACATTGGCATTTTGCGCTAACGATTCGGGCATCGGTATGGCGTCTGTTTCGCGAATACAACGCTCCACTGGGGCAACACTTTCGACAACCTGACCAGTGATCAACTTGTCGCCGGTGCGCATTGCATTTTTGAGTCGAATTTCAACTGCTGAGAGACCACACGCTTCAGCTAAAAGATCCATCTGGCTTTCGTGGGCGAAACATGCTTGGACGACGCCGAATCCGCGCATTGCTCCACACGGTGGATTGTTTGTTCGTACGGCGTATCCGTCAACAATGGCATTGTCGCATTGGTATGGACCCTGGGTGTGGGTGATGCCATTGATCAAAACAGCAGGGGATGTGCTCGTATAAGCACCACCGTCGAACACCATTCGTGATTCAATTTTTACGATCTTGCCGTCTTTGTTTGCATGGTGCTTCATCCAGATTTTGGCTGGATGGCGATGTACGTGCCCGAAGAAGCTCTCTTCACGGCTGTATTGCATTTTGATTGGTCTTCCTGTTCGTAAAGCGAGCAAACAGCAGTGAACTTGCAAACTGATATCTTCTCGAGCACCGAATGCTCCACCGACACCGCCCAAGACAAGGCGAACATTGTCCTCGGGGAGGGCTAAGCATGCTGCGATTTGCCCGCGATCCTCATGCAACCACTGCGTAGCGATATGAAGTTCAACGCAGTTGCCGCCTGAATCAGGAAACGCCATTGCCGCTTCGAGGCCTAGGAATGCTTGGTCTTGCATACCGATTGTGTAGTTTCCCTCGACGACAATGTCGCCAGTTGCCTGCGGGTTGCCGTGCACAATGTGCTGATGTCTAATCAAATTTCCGTCTGGGTGGATTTGTTCAGTTGTAGTAAGCATCGCGAGCTCTGGGTCTACAACTGGAGTAAGAATTTCATAGTTGACGACTATGGCCGCAAGTGCGCGACGACAAGTTTCTGGATGATCTGCTGCAACGACAGCAACAGGCTCACCCATGTAACGTACAAATTCAGAAGCAAAAACTGGCTGGTCAGCAGAGATGAGGCCATATGTAGCCTTACCGGGAACATCTTGTGCCGTAAGAACTGCGGAAACACCACTGATAAGAAGAGCGGGGGTGGTGTCAATAGAGATAATGCGCGCGTATGGGTGTGGCGAACGGAGTGTCGCACCCCACAGCATGTTCTCTGCCCACATATCTGACGAAAAAGAAAACGATCCTGTAACTTTTGCAACTCCATCGGGACGTAGCGCGCTTGATCCAAGGGTGTCACGTGAACGAACGTCTTGTTTTACAGCGCTCACGAATTTGCCTTTCGAACTTGTACGACCGCTTCAACTGCTGCAAAAATCCGTCCGTAACCAGTGCATCGACAAATGTTGCCCGAGATAGATTCTTTAACTTCAAGTTCGCTTGGATCTGGGTTTTTGTCAAGCAGGTGATGTACCGCAACGATAAGACCAGGGGTGCAGAAGCCACATTGAACTCCGCCCTCTGTAATAAAAGCCTGTTGGACGTCTGTGACTTGGGTAGTAGTTGCCTGCGAGGTGACTGCCTGAGCGGTGATTGCAATAGCTGGGTTTTGCTCTATGAGTCCCTCAACTGTGACGATGTCGGCGCCAACAGCAGTAGCCGCCATGACCAAACATGAACAGACCGCGTCACCATCCATCAACACTGTGCAACTTCCGCATTCACCTTGTTCGCAAGCGCCCTTTGCCCCCGGGAGTTCTAACCGTTCTCGCAATACATAGAGCAAGCTTTCTCCAACCCATGCATCGACCACGGGACGATCTTGGCCGTTGACATGCAAGGTGTACATTTCGTTTCCGGGTGTGTTGTTCATGATGGATAAGCCCTTGTAATAAGTCGTTGAGCAAGCACGCCTACGGCGTGTCGTCGGTATTCGGCCGTGGAACGGTGATCGTCGATTGGTTTTGATTCGAGGGCAACACGACGACCAAACTCTTTGGCAACTGCGCTATCGACGCTTGTTGCTGACGAAAAGTCAAACTGTTGAGAAAGCCAGGTTTCTGCATCTCTGCAACGAATAATGGTCGGACCAACTGCACCGAGCGCTATCCGAACCGAATTGGTGGGTTTGTCTAATGCCAAACAAGCGGATGCAACGGAGATAACCATTGCGTTACGCACGCCAACTTTTGCGTAACCTTGCCAGCCGTCGAGTAACGGGACGGTGACGGCGGTGATGATTTCATTTGAGGCTCGGGCGTTTCGTTTCACTCCAAGCATGAAATCATGAATTGAGAGCTCGCGAGACGAGTCATTACTCTGCAGATGGATTACCGCGTCGAGGGCAAACAATACTGGTAGGCCATCGCCGGCAGGAGAGCATGTGCCTAAATTTCCACCGAGAGTTCCAGCTGCACGAATCTGGGGAGAACCGACGGTTCGCGCTGCTTCAGCGAGAGCGGGGATCAGTTGCTTAAGCTCACCAGTTTCCATCTCCTGGTAAGGAACTCCTGCACCAATTGTGATTGAGCCATTCAGGTTGTCCTTCCAACCACGCAGTTCCTGAACCCGCCGTAGTGCGATCACGTTCTTTGGCTTGAGATGGTTGAAATTGATCTCCACCATCATGTCCGTACCACCTTGAATCAAACGCGCGTCAGGAGTGATTGACAATGCATCGAGTGCTTCTTGGATTGTGAGCGGAATTGCAACTGTCATTGAATGCCGTCCCAATTTGCGAATGTGTCGATCATTGCTTTGACGTCACCAAGGGGATACAAAATTGGGCAAGTTGCACCGTTGTCGATGTAATGCTTGACGCTCGCTCGCGCTTCAGCAGGTGTGCCGCTGGCAGTCAACATCTGCACAATTTCATCTGGTACGAGTTTTGAAGCAGCTGTGACCTGCTCGTGTGTGGCTGGCCAAGTCAAAACTTCGCCAACTTTATCGAGCAAGCTTTGTGGAACACCTGATGCCTTCATGATGTGTGGTTGTTGTCCGAGATACTGCGTGACCATCTCGCGAGCCATGTTGAGAGCAGTTTGACGGTCTTCATGCACACTGCAGACCACAAGCTGAGGCCGATCAATGTCGGCAATGTTGCGACCTGCTTTATCGGCGCCAGCAGTTAAAGCCTCGATGGCTTGCTTGTTGTAATCGGGGGATACCAAGTAATTGAGAACAACCCCATCTGCGATTTCACCGGTGAGTTCCATCATTTGCATGCCAGTTGCACCGATGTAGATGGGAACATCCTTCGCACGACGTTCTTGATATACGTAGTCCAACTCAATTCCGTCAAACTTCACGAACTCACCGTCAAACGTAACGTTTTCATTATTGAGCAATGCACGGACGTTGAGGACAATCTCTCGCATCGCGCGCAACGGCTTGGCTCGAGAGATACCAACTTTTTGAGCCAGCGGGTCCCACCATGCGCCGATACCGAGAATTACTCGACCAGGCGCAAGATCGTCAAGCGTCGAAAATGTTGCAGCGAGTCTTGCCGGGTTGCGACTCCAACAGTCAACTACTCCAGAGCCGACTTTGATGGTCTTTGTGACCGAAGCGAATGCGGCCATTGGAACCGTTGCTTCGCGCACCAGACGACTCTCAGCTTGCCAAACAGCCTCGAATCCTTTTGACTCTGCGTATTGTGCATATTCCATGCCCTCACGAATGCGGTGAGCATCTTGCAGATAGATCGCAACGCGGGCTTTGCCGGTAAGTGGGTTAATGGCTTGTGCTGGCAGTGACATTATTGCAACCTTTCAAAAAGTCGAAGTGCTTGTTCATGAGCTTTAGCTCGAATCTCATGGAGATCTACTCGTGTTGGTAATCCATCTCGTACGACAACCTGACCATCAATATTCACATCGGTCACCCTTGTGCCAGGTGTGAATGCAACGTGCCAAGGACTCTGTACTTGGTCGTAATTCCACGTAACGGTGTCGTTCTCTGCTTCAGGAAATATTTGATATCCATTGTTTAACCATTCGGCGACAGTGTCTGGAGTTTCAACAATGTTGAATTCGCGAAGTCTTGCGTAGGCCAAGCGGGATTCTTCGAGCATGTCCGCTCCGATTCCATCAGTGCCAAGCAGGATCGTGTTGGACTTGGTTGTTGGTGCACCGTAACCAACATGGTTATTCATATTTGAACGAGGGTTGTGTACGAGACGACCACGAAGAGGGGCTTCGAGAAGCACTCCGTGGACCAGCAACCAATCATCAGCGGCTAATTTGGCCAGCCGAGTTGCAGCATGAGCGTCATCAGCTCCTTCTGCAACATGAATGTGAACCCCCACATTCAGCTTCTTTGCCAAATCTGCTGCAGCATTGAGGGTCTCGTCGCTACATGTAAAAGCAGCATGAACTCCGATCATGCCAGTTCCACCGTCGGCAATGAACCTTTCGCATTCCACAAGACCCCGTTGGGCAGCATCAGTCATCTTTGAGAGCGGCGAAACCTTGGAGTGCAATTGACCACTGTTGTCCCAACGATCGGTTACGCCGTAACACGTGTTTACTCTTACCCCAACATCTGCACAAGCCTTGCTAATCAGTGAAAGTGATCCTTCAATCATGTTGGGTGATTCGTGATGATCAATGATTGCTGTAGTGCCATTCATGAGTGCTTCAACAGCGCCCAGAGCAGCGGACCAATAAATCATGTCGGCATCGAGAGCCGCATCTAAGCGCCACCACACTTGCTGCAACACTTCGATGAACTTTGTTGGTGTTTGTTTTGGCGCCGGCATGCCACGAGCGAGTGATGAGTACAAATGATGATGCGCACAAACGAGTCCCGGCGTTGTATTCGACACAGTTTCTATTCTTCCGTATCGTCCGCAGTGGCCTTCAGCATCGGCAAGGTTGTATGCCATGTGCCGTTGAGGTCACGAAATGCTGCAGCCACGGCACCAGCAGTTGGAACCAAACCGATTTCTCCAACGCCTTTAATTCCGTATGGCGAATTCGGCTGTGGAGATTCAACCAAGATCACCTCAATTGCAGGCACGTCCTTCGGTCGCAAAATCTTGAGTGACCGCAAGGTCGTGTTGATGGGGAAGCCTGTTTCTGGATCACTAGGAAAATCTTCAGAAAGTGCATATCCAAGACCCATGTGCACACTGCCTTCAATTTGTCCTTCGCATAATTGGGGATTGACAGCTTTCCCAACATCGTGAGCTGCAACAACTCGTTCAATCTTGTTGGTCTCACGATCCATGACCACCATCTGGGCTGCGTATCCAAAAGTTGAGTGAATGATTGGATTCACGACATCTGGGTCGCCGAGCTTTGTGGTCCAGTCGACACGATATTCGCCATAGTGGTCTACACCGACAGCGCAATTTGCAGCCTTCGCTGTATCGCATGCGTCTTTTACGGCACCTGCTCCCATCAATGTTCCGCGGGAGCCAGTGGTTTGACCGAGACCTAACTCGCGCGTTGTATCAACAATTACATCGATGAGATTGCCGTCGATGCCGAGTTCATGAACCGCAACTTGCAATGCAACTGTGTTGATGCCTTGACCCATCTCAGTCCAACCGTGACGGACTTCAATTCGACCATCCTCCTTGAATCGAATGACAGCACGATTGATCTCTTTGAAACCATTACCGAGCCCGCTGTTTTTGAGACCAAGACCTAACCCAACTGCTTTTCCAGAAGCCCGTGCAGCGTCATACGCCGGCTTGATGGCTTTGAGACACTCTGATGCGCCAAGGCATCCATCGTCCATGATCTGCCCTGGACCCCACACTTGACCTGGCATGATGACGTTGAGTTGGCGCATCGTCCAACCATCAATGCCTACTTTTTCTGCAAGACGGTCAATGACACCTTCCATCGCAAACTGTGCTTGGTTTGCACCAAAGCCGCGAAATGCGCCGCAGACGGGGTTGTTCGTTCGAACCGCAATTGCTTCAACATCTATGTTCGGTACTTGATATGGCCCACTTGCGTGTCCGGCCATACGCTCGAGCACCTTCATTCCAACGCTTGCGTATGCTCCCGAATCGCCAATGGCGCGAACATGCAATGCGGTGAGTTTGCCTTGCTTGTCACACGATGCTTTGTATTTCATTGTGATCGGATGCCGCTTGGCATGCATCAAGAGACTTTCTTCGCGCGAGAGCGTGCACTTCACGGGGGTCTGTAACAACCAGGCACTTAAAGCGGTATGAGCCTGGTTGCTCATGTCCTCCTTGCCTCCAAATGCGCCACCATTTGTAACGAGTTCGACAGTTACCTGGGAGTTCTCGAGATTGAGCACCTTTGCGATGTCATTGCGATCATCCCAAATACCCTGTCCTCCTGAATAGACGTGCAAAGACTTGCCATTTGTGGACGGGACAGCAAGTGTGCTTTCAGGTTCGAGAAAAGCGTGTTCAATACGTTGCGTCACAAAAGTTTCCTCGACAACGTATTCGCTGCTTTCTAGTGCAGAACCGACGTCACCGCGTTCGTATTTACTCGTACTCAAAATATTGTTGTCAGTCTTCCAAACAGCGATTTCGGAGTTAGCAATGGCCGCCAGGGGATCAGTGATTGGTTTGTGAACTGTGTAGTCAACAGCGACTTGTTGCGTTGCGGCTCTTGCATGATCGCGAGTGTCGGCGATGACTATCGCTAACACGTCGCCGGCATACGACGTCCGGCCACCGAGAGGAATCATCACGGGCCAGTCTTTGTAGATGATGCCCACCATCAATTCGCCTGGTATATCGGCTGCTGTGAGAACTGCCTGCACACCTGGCATTGCGAGTGCAGCAGATGTGTCGATCGCATTGATGTCGGCACGAGTGTGTTGTGTAAAAACCAGTGCGGCATGCAACATGCCTGGAATGCGAATATCGTCGATGTAGCCACGATCGCCAAGCGCAAGTGCTTCAGCTTCATATTTCACAGTTCGACTGCCAACACCACCAGGTTTAACCATGACGGGAACTTCGCCGCGAGCAACCATCTCTATCGCGTCGAGAATCTTGACGTATCCAGTGCAACGACACAGGTGAGCACCAAGATGTTTTGCCATGTCGGTACGTGAAAGGTCAGCGCCCTTTTTGTCAACTTGTGCCTTGGCTCGCACGACAATGCCTGGAATACAAAACCCACATTGCAAACCGCCGCAAGCAGCGAATGCCTGTGCGTATGTATTGCGTTCTTGCTCCGAGACACCTTCCAGGGTCACCACAGTGGAACCAGCAACTTTGGAGAGTGGAGTCTGACAACTAACAACTGCTTTGCCATTGACTAGTACGGTGCAGCAACCACATTGACCAGAAGGTGAGCAACCATCCTTAGGGGATGTGATGTTCAACTCTTCTCGCAACGCAGCCAGCAGATGGGGGTGATTTGAGCGAACCGTAACGGGAGTCTCGTTGACGGTAAACGCAATGGAATCCACCTGGGATGCGCTCAAATCCATAGCAGTCATGGGTTTTACGCTACAGCATTTGCTTTACAAAATGTTAAGTAATACAACTTCTCTGATCGGTCAGCTAAGAACGGATCCGCGTTGATTGGTGATTCGGCCATAGACCTCTGGTCGACGGTACTTGTCAAAATCGAACAGTGTTTCCTTGTATTGCTTGCACCAATCGAGGTCGCAAACGGCATGTACCAATTCGTCCTCGAACGTATTTGTTTTAGCGAGTAGTTCACCCGATGGCGCAATAATGCTCGAATCGCACAGGCCCAGAACACCCTCTTCTATACCGCCCTTGGCAACGCCGACCACGAACGTTCCATTTTGGTAGGCGCCACTTTGCATCACTAGTGCGTTATGGAAACCCTGCAAAACATCTTGGGTTGGATCCGGCACATAGTGCATCGGCGTGTTGTAGCCACACAAAATCATCTCAACACCTTGCAATCCCATTACTCGGTACGACTCAGGCCAACGACGATCATTGCAAATCATCATTCCGAGACGACCGCCAAAGGCTTTCCAAACCCCAAAACCTTCTTCGCTAGGGGTGAAGTAGTAGCGCTCAGCGTGTTGAAAAGGTCGATCAGGTTCGTGTGTTGCGTGACCCGGAATGTGCACCTTTCGGTATTTTGCTACGACTGAACCATCGCGCTCAACCAAGATCTGTGTATTAAAGCGCTCGCCATCAGATGTGAGTTCTGCATAACCAAGACTAAAACCAATCCCCAAACGTTTCGCTTCCTCAAAGAGTGGAAGAGTCACAGCGGACGGCATTTCGGATTCATACCAGTGATCGGCATCAGAGATGTTTTCAACAAACCATCTCGGGAAAAACGTGGTCAAAGCAAGTTCTGGAAAAACTACAAGATCGCACTGTGCGGACTTCGCCTGATGCAAAAGATCAATTAAGCGCTTGACGACAGATGGGCGGTCATCATCCTTTTGGATTGGACCGAGCTGCGCTGCACCTACGGTGATCAATCTGGACATGAAGTAAATACTTTCATACTTTGGTGAAATCTGTTGTGCATAGTGTGAGCATTGACTGCAGCAAAATATTGGCACCTGCAACAAGATCTTCGGTATCTGTATGCTCCGCAGCATTATGACTGATGCCATTAACACTTGGTACAAAAATCATTGCTGCTGGGCACACTCGTGCAAGCATCTGCGCATCGTGACCCGCACCAGAAGGCATGCGTTGGGTACTGTTCTCGAGTCGAATAGAAACCTGCTCAATAATATCAATCACGCGACTGTCGAATTCGACTGGTTCAAAGCGAGCCAATTTCTTGGTTGTAATAGTCACGCCTTCTGAAACCGAAATTTCCACAAGGAACTTGGCAACTTCTTGCTCTGCGCGTTGCAGCAATGCCTCATCGGTATTTCGAATATCCAATGTCATAGTCACTCGAGCCGCCACAACGTTGATCAAGTTAGGAAAGACATCAACCTTGCCAACGGTGCAAACTTGGTGCGCGCCATACCTTGCGCTCAATTTGCGAAGAAAGACTGCGATTTCCGCGGCCACATATGTGGGGTCATGCCGCAACGACATGGGCGTTGTTCCGGCATGATTTGACTGGCCAACAATTGTTACCTCTTGCCATGAAATTCCCTGTACTCCGGTTACGGCACCGATTCGAACACCGTTAGCTTCAAGTAGCGGTCCCTGCTCGATGTGTATCTCCACAAAAGCGTGAGGTACGAGCCCTGGACAAGGTGCAGAACCTGCATAACCGATTCGCACAAGTTCATCGCCGAGTCGCGGGCCATCGATGGCGTTGATATCGAGCGCTTCTTCAGTGGTCATGCCACCGACATACACCAGCGATCCCAACATGTCAGGCGCGAATCGAGCTCCTTCTTCGTCGGTGAAAACTCCAACAGCCAATGGGCGAGATGGCGTAATACCATGAGTTTGACAGGTTTGAACAACTTCTAAACCGGCAATTACACCGTAATTACCGTCAAACTTTCCACCAGTTCGCACAGTGTCGATGTGACTACCGGTCATTACTGGTGAACCAGAACCTACGTTCCAAGTACCGATGATGTTGCCAACAGCGTCGACTGAGACATCCATGTTGAGGTCGTGCATCCAGGAGACCACGAGATCACGTCCGTCTTTGTCGTCATCGGTGAGGGCAAGTCTGCAGTTGCCTCCGCCCGCTATAGGCGAAATCTCGGCCAGACTCATGATGCGGTCCATCAATCTCGAACCATCTATGCGTAGAGCATCCGAACTTGAGGAAGTTGCAATGCCAGCACTCATGGATCTCAGTGTAGAGATTTGAGCGTGCCAAATGTAAGAATGATCAGGTGATCGACAGGAAAAAGCTCGAAACCGCGTTAGCGAGTGAAGATCAACTCTTTCGGGATATTCACCCCAAGTCTTTGGCTCTAGCCAGTTCGGCAAAAGATGCGCTCTTGTCTGGTGTTCCAATGCCGTGGATGACGCGTTGGCCAGGAAGTTTTCCAATACACGTTCAGCGAGCTTATGGTGCGAGATTTATTGATGTCGATGACATTGAGTACGTCGACTTCTGTTTGGGAGATACGGGTGCCATGACCGGTCATGCTCTTGAGGCTGTTTCCGAAGCTGTGATGCGCCAAGCTCAGATGGGTTTGACGACCATGCTTCCTACACCTGATGCACAGTGGGTGGCAGAGAATCTTGCTCAACGTTTTGGTGTCCCAAAGTGGCAATTCGCGATAAGCGCGACCGACGCGAACAGATTTGTCTTGCGATTCGCACGGATGTTGACTGGACGACCAAAGGTTGTGGTTCACGATTGGTGCTATCACGGCTCAGTTGACGAAACACTTGTGATTCTAAATCAAGAAGGCAAAACGATTAGTCGTCCGGGTGCCATTGGGCCACAGGTTGATCCATCATTGACCACTCGAGCAGTTCCATTCAATGACCTTGCTGCACTCGAAGCAGTTCTCGCAGTGGGAGATGTTGCGTGTGTGTTGATTGAACCGGCGCTTACAAATATCGGAATAGTTTTGCCACTCGATGGATATATCTCTGGTCTCCGAGAGTTGACACGAAAATATGACGTATTTTTAGTTGTTGATGAGACCCATACAATTTGTGCAGGTACTGGCGGTTGTACCAAATTGTGGGGAATAGATCCTGACTTTGTGGTTATCGGTAAAACTATCGGCGGAGGTATTCCGGTCGGTGCGTACGGGATGACTGCGACGATCGCGCAACGGCTAGAACAAGAGATGTCTGGACACGATGTAGACGTATCTGGAGTGGGGGGCACGTTGAGCGGAAGCGCGTTAGCGATGAGCGCGATGAAAGCAACTCTCTCTCATGCACTTCAAGAAGAGGATTTTGCAAAGACGATACCCCTTGCGACTCGTTGGACACGTGGCGTGCAAGATGCTTGCGATAAAAAGCATCTTGATTGGCATGTTCAGCAGCTTGGCTGTCGAGCGGAATACTGGTTTTGCACTCCACCAGTCAATGGTGCTCAAGCAGCTGGGGCAGTAGATCCGATGCTCGAATCATTCCTCCATTTGTTCTGCCTCAATCGGGGTGTTCTGTTGGCACCTTTTCACAACATGGCTCTCATGTCACCGTTCCATAGTGAAGCAGATGTCGATAAGCACACCGAGGTTTTCAGTCTTGCTCTTGACGAGATTGTTTGATTTTGTTACAAGATCATCTACTCGTCATAGCAGTGATCATTCTGTTCACGTCGATCATCCAATCTGTTGCAGGCTTTGGCTTTTCATTGCTCGCCGTGCCGCTTATGGTGTTGTTTGTTGATCTGCGCCAGGCGGTTATTGTCGCGACCTTGCTGGGCACAGTGAGCAACTTTGGACAAGCCTGGCAGTTGCGTCACCACCAACATCGACCCATCGCTTATCGCTTCATTCTCGCATCTTGCTTAGGAGCGCCGTTTGGTTTTGCGCTATTCAAGTATGGGAACCAAAGTGCTATGAAGATTCTCTTAGGTATTGCAGTGCTCTTCGGTGTTTGGATGTTGGCTCGTGGTCGTGACTTGCAAAATGCGCATGTATCGCTGGATTGGATTATGGGCATACTTAGTGGAGTCTTACTTTTGGCCACGTCGACCAATGGTCCGCCAATAGTTTTTACATTGCAGGCAAGGCGACTCGAACCTGACGTTCAACGCGCAACGCTCAATCTCGTCTTTTCGGTAACGGCAGTTTTCAGTCTTTGTGTTTTCGCGTTCTCAGGAAAAATTCATTCTGACGAACTCTATGTTGCGCTCATTGCAACACCATTGATGTTGATTGGTGTCTATTTGGGAATCGTTTTACGCAAGTACATCAATGCGGTTGCGTTTAGAAGAATGGTTTTATTTTTGCTCACCTTAGGAGGACTGAGCAGTATCGCTTCTGCGTTGGTGGGTTAACTAAACCACTGCAACCAATCTGATTTGGTTTTTGGTTTGAATACGTAGTTCGTTTGTCGTACTTCGTCCAGTGTCCGAGATGATGGGTCAGAGTAACGATGTCCCGGAAAAACAATGGTTTTGTCTGGCAGTGCCTCAAGTTTTTTAAGGCTGTCATACATTTGCTCTGGATTTGAGCCAGGAAGATCAGTGCGACCGCACCCTTCGAGAAATAACGTGTCTCCTGCTACAAGGCAATCGTCCACCAAGAAACACTGGCTTCCAGGCGTGTGGCCAGGAGTATGCACCAAGCAAATTTCAACTTGCCCAACTTTGACGATGTCCCCAGGTTGGTGCTGGTGCAGATGGTCTGCTGTTACGCCAGTAGTGCGCATCACCCACTCTGCCTCGAGTTGTTGCACATGGATCGGCACGTCTACCTGATCGAGCAGTGCGGCGATGCCGTCAATGTTCCATCCCATCATTGATCCACCAACGTGATCGGGGTGGTAGTGGGTCGCAAGTGCTCCAACAACTTTCATCTCATCGGACTCTGCAATAGCAAGCAATTCGTTGACCGCATAAGCCGGGTCAACAATGACGCACTCACGGCTTGCCGTATCACCGATCAGATAAACGAAATTGACCATTTGTTCAGCTATCTGGTTTCCGGTAGCAAAATCACGCCCGGAAAGTAATTGTCTGAAGTAGAGGTTGCCTGACTGGGCGTCCGATTGCGTCAATTGAGTCATAATCCAAGATTAGCGATCTACGATTGTGAGGTGCTTGCTGTCGATGATCAAATATTGAAATACGCCATCATTGGGAGCGGAATGATGGGTCTAGAGCACATTCGCAACCTCTGCGAAATTCCCAACACCCAGATTGTCGCAGTGTGTGATCCGCATACACCTAGTCTCGAAAAAGCGCGCAGAGCATTGAATCGTGTTGAGGGTGTTCGCTATTTCACGAATTTCAAAGATCTTTTGACAAATAGCACTGCGGATGTAGTGGTGATTGCAACACCCAACCACACGCATGCGGAAATCGCATCGGAAGTTCTTCGGTCTGGAAAGCATTTGCTAATCGAAAAACCGCTGTGCACGACTGTGTCGGATTGCGAACAATTGATCTCGTTGCAAATAAGTGAGGGTGTCAAGAATCAGATTGTTTGGGTTGGACTCGAATATCGGTACATGGCACCGACGGCGCGAGTGCTGCAAGAGATTGAAAAGGGGACAGTAGGTACAGTCAGAATGATTGCAATTCGAGAACATCGTTATCCATTTCTGGAGAAAGTTGATGATTGGAATCGTTTTAATGTCAATACCGGTGGAACTCTTGTGGAGAAATGCTGCCATTTCTTTGATCTGATGTGCCTCATCGCAAAGAGCCGACCGGTTTCCGTAATTGCGAGCGGATCGCAAGATGTGAACCATCTCAATGAGAAGTATGACGGAAAAGTACCCGACATCCTGGACAATGCATATGTCATTGTTAACTTCGAGAATGGAGTACGCGGTTTGCTGGATCTCTGCATGTTTGCTGAAGCATCGAAAAATGAACAGGAGATCAGCGTTGTTGGCGACAAAGGAAAGATTGAGGCGATGATCTCAGAATCTATTGTACGAATAGGTAAACGCAAGGACGGGTATGGCTCATTTCAGGAATTTCCGATCGAACTTGATAGCAAAGTAGTAAAAGGATTTCATCACGGAGCTTCCTACGTTGAACACATGCGACTGCAGGATGCGGTGCGCAGTGGTAGTGAAGCTGAGGTTGGTTTACAGGAGGGGCTGTGGTCAGTCGCGATTGGTCAAGCCGCGCATCTGTCAATTAACGAAGGACGTTTGGTCCTTATTAAAGAGGTGATGTCGTGAAGCGGGTTGTTCACCCAACTGATTGTGTCCTTATCGACGGTACGCCATTTCCAATTGGTGAAGCCATTGCGGATAATTTCACGCAAGGGGATCGCCTCATTGGTTTATCTGGCGGTCAAATTCTTCACATTCCGCTCTCGGATCGTCAAGTGAGTTATGACGCGGTTAGTCAAAGCGTTAATGGTTTCAGACAAATGATGTCAACTTCACCAGAACAGGTCACACAATTCTTTGTAGAGTTTGCCCGCCTATTGGGGAGTGACAGCGTCTTCGACCAAATACGGAACGTTAACTTGAAGGACGTTGCAGCCGCAAAGGATCGAGGGAGGTCAACGACAAGGTTGATTCTCACTGATTCGATGAGACGTAACATGATTTCTGCACTACATACATGGGCTCAAACACCTCACGTCAGTGGATCTCTGTTGAGTGCTGTCGAACACAGTGGCTGGAAGGTCTCTGCAATGAAAGCACCTTTAGGGGTGGTCGCTTTTATCTTTGAGGGCCGACCAAATGTTTTCGCTGATGCAACTGGAGTGTTGAGATCGGGAAATAGCTGCGTGTTCCGAATTGGAAGTGATGCGTTACTCACTGCCCAAGCAATTATGGATCTGGCAGTGCGGCCAGCACTATCGCTCAGTGGATTGCCTTTGAGTGCCGTGACGCTCGTGGAGTCTCGATCGCACGCGAGCGGTTGGGCCTTGTTCTCGGACCGTCGCGTTTCACTTGCGATAGCTAGGGGTAGCGGCAAAGCAGTGGCTCAGTTGGGTGCCGTTGCGCAACAACATGGTATTCCTGCAAGTCTTCATGGCACGGGTGGTGCTTGGATGATCGTCGGGGAATCCGCCGATAGCGGTTGGTTCGACCAAGTGGTTCTTAATTCAATGGATCGCAAGGTGTGCAATACGCTCAATGTGTGTTGCATCGTGCGTTCTCGTGCGAAAGAGCTGGTACCAGTTTTTGTTGCTGCGATGGCAAGGGCAGCGTCAGCGAAGAATTCACGAGCGATACTTCACGTAAGCACTGAGGCGCAATCGCTCATCACGTCAACACCAGAGTCCACAACTATCGCCTTGCTTGAACAATCCGATCTAGCAAAAGAATGGGAATGGGATAATGATCCAGAGTGTTCACTGGTAGTAGTTGAGAGTATTGATGAGGCAATTGCATTGTTCAATCAATATGCTCCCAAATTCATCGTCTCGGTAATTTCGCAAGACGCCGATGATCTACAGCAAGTGTGGCGAGATGCAGATGCACCATTTGTCGGCAATGGCATGACCAGATGGGTGGATGGACAATTTGCATTAGATAAACCTGAACTTGGACTGTCGAATTGGCAATCTGGACGAACCCTCGGTCGTGGTGGAATTCTGTCAGGAGATTCTGTATTTAGTGTTCGATATCTGGTGGATCAGCAAGACGCTGATTTGCATCGATAGATTTACTCTTACAACTCGAGGTTGTCGATGAGGCGAATTCCATCGATTATTCCAGCGAATAACACCACCGAGGAATCTGACTGTGCACGGTCTTGTCGTTTTAGTGAGTCACGATCAACAATTTCTAAGTATTCAATGACGAGTTCGGGCTGAGTCGCGAATATTTTGAGTGCTGCTTGTTTCAGCATCGCACTGTCTAATTGACCGGTTTGAAACTCTGCATTCAGTTGTGAGAGTGCATCAGGAATGACTTTGGCCTTCATGCGTGCTGATGGACTCAACCGAGTGTTTCTGCTGGAGAGAGCAAGACCATCGGTATCGCGTACCGTTTTGACACTAAGTATTTTGATTGATGGGTGCTTTGTTCGGGCCATCTCGCGTATTACCGCGACTTGTTGAAAATCTTTGGCTCCAAATATGGCCATCTGTGGCTTCACTAAATCAAATAAACGATTGACGACGGTAACGACACCCGCAAAGTGACCGGGTCTCGATGCTCCTTCAAATTCGTTGGCAATAGATGATGGAGATAAGTACCCGTCAAAAGCTTCGGGGAACATCTCATTCGCTGTCGGCGCAAAAACGATTGACGCACCTGCCGCAATGCTTGCCTCGTAGTCGTGATCCAATGAGCGTGGGTATTTATCAAAGTCGTTCGCATCACCAAACTGCAGTGCATTTACAAAAACCGACACAACAACAACGTCACATTGTTGACAGGCAATGTGAATCAGGTGTAAGTGACCTTTGTGCAATGCGCCCATTGTTGGAACGAACGCAACTGTTTGGTCAGGATTATTTGCCCGCCAATTATTGAGATTCTCAGTGGAACGAATGAGCGTCATCGGGCCATTGTCCATTGCGAACCTCGTTGACAAAACTTGTACATGCCTCAATGCTTGCATTGCGAATATCGGCGTATTGCTTCGTGAACTTGAGGTTGTGGGTGGTAAGACCCAATATGTCGTGGAGAACCAGCACCTGGCCATCGCAGTCTGGACCAGCACCAATGCCGATTGTTGGAATCGATACCTTTTCTGTGATCTCTTGAGCGAGTTGTCGTGGAATACCTTCAAGCACAACCGCAAATGCCCCTGCTTGTTCGACTGAATGCGCATCTTCAAAAATACGCTCCCTGCCTCCAGCCTCGCGATTGTCTGTACGACCCTGAACGCGGTGACCACCCATGCGGTGGTAGCTCTGAGGCGTGAGTCCGATATGACCCATGACGGGTATGTCGACTCGGCTGATCGCGGCAATGGTGTCAAACATGTTCACTCCGCCCTCGAGCTTGACGGCAGATGCACCCGCCTTGATCAACCTAATCGCGCTTCGAACGCCTTGTTCGGAATTCACTTGGTAGGAGCCGAACGGCAAGTCACCAACAATGAGTGCGCGAGGTTGAGCACGCGCAACAAGGCGCACGTGGTATTCCATTTCTTCAAGGGTGACCGGGATCGTTGTTGCAACGCCTTGCACAACTGATCCAACCGAGTCGCCCACAAGAATGATGTCCACTCCAGACTCATCGACTATCGATGCAAAAGTTGCGTCATACGCGGTAATCATGGAAATGCGCTGTGATTGAGTGGAACTTGATTTTCGTTCGAGAATCTGTGGAACGGTAACCCGTGGGCGGATCATGGGTTCATCCAAAAATCGTAAACGAGATTGTGGGGCGACTGGTCGCTGGCCTGAAGCATGCTCGATGGCACATTGAACAGTTTGATGTTGCGAGAATCCAGACTGTATGGAGCCCAGTTTGGTTTGCCTGTGCGACCGAAAGTCAGCAAATCATTCGACATTTCACTTGCGAGTGATGGCGCACTTGGATCATTGCCCGTGTAGACATGCACTCGTTGGGAATCAACATTGTTGAAAATAAATGGTATGTCCAACCCGTGACTCGCACCGAGTACGCCATCAAAAATAGGTGAAGTCCATGTGAACATGTAAGACCATGTGTTCTTCAAGGATTGAGCCCTTTTGTGAAGCAGATTCCACATTGGGAGTTTGAAGTGAGTGTCGGTATCAACGGCTGCAATTAATTGTGTCGGCGTGTATTCGGGAAAGCAGTGTGTGTAGAGCGCGCTTATGTCGTCGGCACGCTCAGGATGGTTGATACGCAGTGCGTCCAGTGCTTGCGCATTGTCAAGATTGTTGAGCGCGGGGTTGAGCAAATTGAATATTCGAGATTCATCTTTAGTGGTTCCAATGACAAGGTCGACGGGGTTGTTCGCGGCAGCGTTAACGACATCAAGCGGCAGCACAGTTCCGTCAGCAGTGGGCGAAAAACCCTGAAGCCACGTTTCAACATCGACGAGCATCGCATCTTGAACTTTTAAAAACTGCTCGGTTGAGAGTGATTTAAGTTCTTCTACGCGGGAGACCTTTGCGATTTCTAGGAATTTCTGCTCTGCTTTATGCGCAACATCTGATGTGCGTAATTGCCCAAGAGAAGCACTCATCGCCCAAGCTCGTGAAAACAGACCAGTTGCGGATTGTGCTGCCATCAGAGCAACAACACTGCAGCCACCTGCGGACTCGCCAAAGATAGTGACATTTTTCGGATCGCCGCCAAAGCTCGCAATGTTTGTCTGCACCCATTGAAGTGCAGCTATTTGATCGAGAATACCTAAATTTAGATTCCCAAGGAATCCAAATGCACCGATTCGATAGCTGAGCGTGACCACCACAGCATCACCATCGAGCGTCAGGCGCTCTGATTCATTCCAGGAAAGTGGAGGAGTGATGTTGGTAAAACCTCCGCCATGAATCCAAACATAAACAGGGCGTGGAGATGCACTTGTAGTGGGCGCAGTAATGTTGAGAAAAAGGCAATCTTCACTCTGGCCTGAATCGTCCGCATTGAGAAGCTGTCGAAGTTGACTTTCGGTTTGTGGGCATTCAGCACCTATTGAAAGCGCGTCAAAAACACCTGGCCATTGTGTTACGACTGCTGGAGGTTCTAAGCGCTTGGCAGTGGCAAAGCGAATACCTCTAAATACAGCTACTTGAGCTGGAGAAATAACGCCCTGAATTTGACCACATGGGGTGTCTACCAATGTCATCAGATCAGGCTACCCATTAGATTTTGGGTGTATGTTGCGACGTCTCGTTTCTCGTTCGATTCATGTTTTACACCCTCTCCTAGAGCGTGGTACTTCGGCTGCTTGGGATTTAATGAATCTGTATGGGGCAATCGGACCAGAAACCTTGAAGGGGAAACGATTCGGCAAGTTTGGGAGTGGAAGCATCATCTGTTTCCCGCAAACCACAATCTTTAACGAGCGTTACATTCACATTGGTAACAACACGATGATCGGCTCAAATGTTGCATTGTCAGCCGGAATGATTCCTGGTCAAGTGTGTCTGACGGATCCCGTAGTGAGGATTGGAGATCGATGCCTTATCGGCAGAGGTAGCGGCATTGTCGGTCATCTTTCGATTGATATAGGTAACGACGTGTGGACTGGTCATCATGTGTATATCACTGATCAAAATCACGGATACGCAAATATAGACATACCAATTTCTCAGCAAACACAAACCGAGCGACCAGTATCAATAGGCGATGGATCGTGGCTCGGTGCAGGGGTCGTCGTGCTACCAGGAGCGACAATCGGCAAGCATGTCGCAGTAGGTGCGAATTCCGTTGTTACTGGGTTGCTTCCAGATTATTGCGTTGCTGTTGGTACGCCAGCTCGCGTGATCAAGCGATACTCTGCAGACAGCGGATGGGTTGCGGCCGACGAGTTCTAGATCGATAAATCCATCGGCGGCTTGCACGATGTCATAGCATTGTCTGCTGCAAAAGTTGCAATTTTCTCGCTTAAAGGTATTCCCATCAGTATTGATTCGCCGAATGGAATATTGACTCCAAGGCGCAATTCTTCAGCATATGAACGGCGATCAATTATGTACGTGCGGTAGTCACTTATCCACAACGGAATGAGTTCTTGTCCTTTTGCGTCAGTCGGAGTCGTTTCCTCTAGCTGTACGAGCATGCGCTCAAGCGTGTCGGTAGCAAGATCGACCAGTGTCGCTCGTTGATCGAGTGCATCCATCCCAGCCTCAGTCAGAGGTCGAAAATCCGCTAAAGCAATACGCTCTTTGGCCGCATCTTGACAGATGAGTTCAGCGCGAGCTGTCCAAGCTTGATCGGCTATTTCGTTAGCCACTTCTTTGGAAGCGAAGAACAATGCGTATATCCACATCGCGAGCATGAGCGCGATAGCTAGTGCGATGCTCGCACGTCCAATAATTCGTTTCATATTCTCGAATTCATCCCTTTTGCCACATGCTGATAGTAGGTGATTGGAGCATTGAGAAGTCATTGATCCATATCAGTGTGTGATCAGTCACAATCACAACAGTCATTAGACTGCGTGTGTGTTGGATTCCGAAGTTGCTTCGAAGTTATCGGAAAGTCGATTGCGAATCGGATACCGATTAGTTCGTGACTTGCTTAGATTTCATCCACGGATATTTGCTATCGCTGTTGGTGGCGCGTCTGTTTACGCAGTCTGCACAGTTGCTTCAAGTTTCGGAGTTTCCTATTTGGTTGATCGCGTTATTTTGCCGAGATTTGAAACTGACACAATCAACGCTCATGTGTATTTAATCGGCGCGGCGATAGTGATTGGCATTGGCTTGTTGCGGGCTTTGGGTGTGGTCATTCGACGAAGTTTTGCTGGCATCAGCAATTGGAGAACGGTTGAGTCAATCTCCATGTTGCTCGTTCGTCACATCATGTCTCAACCATTGTTGTGGCACAAGAAAAGGATGACGGGCGATCTCGTCGCTCGTGTCGGAGTTGATTCTGATGCAGCATCCGATGTTTTGGGGCCCTTACCATTCAGTACTTCGGTCGTTCTACTTGTGTTCCTTACTGGCGGATGGTTGGTGGTGGTTGATATTCCACTCGGCTTGATCGCTATTTGCGTCATACCGATGTTGCTGCTCGTCAATGTGGGCTATCAACGTCGTATAGATAAGCATTACGACTCCGCACAGCATGAACTCGGCGCTCTCTCATCTGCCGTTCACGAAAGTTTTGACGGAGTGATGGTTGTAAAAGCATTCGGCGCAGAGGAGCGAGAAACGCGCCGTCTCTCCATTATTTCGACGCGATTGAAAGACGCAAGGATCAGGGCGGTATCTGCGAGGTCAACTTTCGAAGCATTATTGGATGGCGTGCCATCGCTCGTAAATATTTTGCTTTTGGTCATAGGAGCATTGCGGGTTGAGTCAGGAAGTATGTCAGTAGGTGAATTGACTAGTTTCATTTATCTCTTCACATTATTGATATTCCCACTCCGCATTATCGGATACGTACTGAGTTCGGTGCCGCATTCAGCGAGTGGTTACAAGCGCGTGCGAGAGATACTCGATGAACCTTTAGAACAGGATTCTCAAGCACACGTTTTGGCAGCCGTCGCCAACGTAGGTGTTTGTCTGCAAAACATAACGTTTCGTTTCGACTTAGATTCGCCTGATGTGTTAAGCGGCATCTCCCTGAATATCGATGCCGGAAAGACCGTTGTGATCGTTGGTGCTACAGGTTCAGGGAAGTCCACTCTTCTGAGTGTGATGGCCGGGCTTTTACAGCCAAGCACAGGGCAGGTTTGGATTGCAGACCGAAGTGCATCCATCGTCTTTCAAGAACCGTTTCTCTTTTCGGGAACGATTCGCCGCAATATCGACATGGGTCGACAAGTGGGGAACCATGCATTAGATCGAGCTTTGTACCTTTCAGCAGCTGACGAATTTGTAGGCGCGCTCGACGATGGTGTCGACACCGTGATCGGCGAGCGTGGAATAAGCCTGAGCGGAGGACAAAGACAACGGATCTCGTTAGCTCGTGCAATCGCTCAGGAAAGTTCTGTTCTCTTGTTGGACGACACTACATCTGCTTTAGACACGTCCACTGAATCGTTAGTTATAGATCGATTACGTCACACAGACAACATTGTTACAACAATTATTGTTGCTTCTAGACCGTCGACAATAGCTCTCGCTGATGAAGTGATTTTTATCGAAAATGGTTCGCTAAGCGATCAGGGAACGCATCCAGACTTAATGGTGCGTAATGATAATTATCGATTGCTCATGCAGTCTTTTGAGCAAGATAGAGAGCAAGGCACACTGTGAACGAACCGGTGAGCAGGTTTGGTTCGGCGCGGATTATCGGTCGCGGAATGCGCGTTGCACCCGCGCTAAAAAATGGTATCGGTATGACCTTGATTTTTGCGTTCATCGGAACAGGGGCACGTTTGGTCATTCCAATCTTGATCCAACAAAGCATTGACCACGGGTTGCAGCCAGACAACATTCGAGTTTCGTACATCGCATTATTGGGCCTAATCGCATCTGGTTTTGTTCTCATTTCGTCAGCATCACTTCGTATCGCCACAAAGAGACTAGGAACTAGAGCAGAAGAGGGCCTGTTCACTCTTCGGATCAAACTTTTTGATCACATCCATCGATTGAGTCTCGCCGATCACAACGACGAGAAAAGAGGTGCACTTGTATCGCGCGTAACAAGTGACATCGAAACTCTCACTATGTTCTTTTCGTGGGGTGGGTTATCCCTGTTGCTAGATGGTTCACAGATGATTGCTGTTGCAAGTGTGATGCTTGCATACGACTGGAGATTGGCGTTAATTGCGTTCATAGTCTCGGCACCATTAGTACTTGTCTTACGTCTCGTGCAATCGAGATTGGTTCAAGCACACAATGTTTCACGAGAGCGAAATGCTGAATTGCTGGGCGTCTTCAGTGAAATGGTGTCAGGAGCAGAGACACTGCATGCATACAAGTCAACAGAATTTATGATTTCATCGGTTGCCAAAGACGTGCGAAATCGGGGCGACAGCAATATCCGTGCTGGAATTATTGGGGCTTTTTTGTTTCCTTCAGGTGAGGTTTTTGCAGTTTTCACTGTGATGGCTGTGGTGGGAGCTGGTCTGTTGATTGGGCCAGGCGGAGGATTGAGCGCTGGAGCATTAATCGGCTTCGTGTTTTTGACTTATCGATTTTTAGAACCCATTGCAGAATTCACAGAAGTTATTGATCAAACCCAAAGTGCTGTCGCGAGTTTACGCAGAGTCCTTGGTGTTTTGGATACGCCTATAGGTCCGCCGCAGCCGACGCTGCCCATTTCGCTACCTTCAGGTGAGCTTTCAATCGATTTCGTCAATGTGAGTTTCGCGTATGGCTCACGTTTGGACGAAGTCGATGACGACACGCCGGTATTAAATACCATCAATTTGCATGTTCCTGGTGGACAACACGTTGCTCTCGTGGGTCCTTCTGGTTCTGGAAAGACCACACTTGCTCGTTTGATAGCTCGCTTGGCTGATCCAACTATTGGAACAGTCAAATTGGGAGGTGTTGCGCTAAACCGTGTCGACAATTCTGATCTACGAAAAAGACTGATAGTTGTTCCACAAGAACCTTTTTTGTTCGCTGATTCAATTGCTTACAATTTGCGTTTTGCTGCCCCTGACGCATCTGATAATCAATTGCGGGATGTGTTTTCTGATCTCGAGATTGACGATTGGCTGGATACTCTTCCTATGGGCATCAACACCAATGTTGGACAACGAGGTGGATCTCTTTCTGCGGGAGAGCGTCAATTAATCGCACTCGTGAGAGCAGCGGTTGTTCGTCCGGACGTTTTGATTCTGGATGAGGCGACTTCTTCTGTGGATGCACTTACTGAAGTTCGTATATCCAAAGCATTAAGCAAGCTTGCGAAGGGGAGAACAACTGTGTCAATAGCGCATCGTCTCTCGACCGCCGCTCGAGCTGATCGAGTTGTGCTACTCGAGCAGGGCCGAATTGTCGAAGATGGTTCGCACGCGCAATTGATCGCTGCCAACGGCAAATACTCAAAACAATTTGAGACTTGGGTGACGAGTACACAAAGTAATCTCGATTCGTGATGAAACACAAGACTTTGCGGTTAGCCCCATTACTGACATTCATTGCGTTGTTGCCGTTAGTAAGTTGCTCGCAATCTGGCGAAACAAACGCAGTCTGCAGTAGGGCTCCCGAACTAGAAAGTTCAATTGTGGCGGTTGACGCTGCTGTCGTGTCAATGAGCGATGTTTCCGCACGTCAGTTGCAAAGTATGTTCGCTGTTTTGTTGTCTTCCCTAGTATCCATTGGTGAGGTTGCACCGCCCGACTTAGTAGATCAATTCGCTCAAGTTGAACGTGCGTACCATGCTGTGTCAGTCGCATTACAGAATGTGTTGTGGGAGGGCTCTGTAGGGGTGAGTGATTCTGCAGTGCAGGCTTCGATTGAGGATCTCACCCGCAATGACAACGTTGAAGCCCTCAGCGCGGTGCGATCCTTTATTGCAGATTCCTGCAGAGTTGATCTAGGTAGTGGTATCAATCGTGCGCCCGGTGACGAATTAAGTCTGCCGAGTCCATCTATTGACGTTGAGCCGCAACCGGATTTGAATACAGATTTCTACGACGAAGAGAGTGCATTGCGTTCGTATGCATATTTTGTTGCTGAACGGCTGGGACAAGTATTGACGCCTGATCAAGCGTTATGCATCGGTACGTTGTTAACCAATGACGCATTAGAACAAGGCACGCTTTCAGATACTCAATTTGATGATCTGGTTAACAATTCTTTCATCCAATGCAAAGTTGAAAGTGTGACTGCAACCACAATTGTCGACTGATTCAAACTAGATTGTCGTGATGGAATTTATTCTTATTCGTCATGCTCAACCCGAATGGGTGAAGGATGGCAAAAGTATCGTCAACCCACCTTTGTCCGATTTGGGTGTTCGCCAAGCCGATCTTTTGGGAGAGCGCCTCAGAGATGATCGTTTTGATCATGTTTTTGTCAGCCCGTTGCTTCGCGCATGTCAGACCGCTGCACCATTTCTCAAGCATCACGATCGTCCCCAAGTCATTGAACCCTGGTTGGAAGAGATTCGCGAACCTGCATGGCACGGTCAGCCCGCTGAAGTTACTGTCAAGGCTTACAACGATGATGCAAAGGCAAACTCGATTGATCGTTGGTCAGGGCTAACAGGTGGGGAGCCAGTCAGCGAATTTGTCGCGCGTATACGAAGTGGGTGCGCGGATTTTTTGGCTCGTCACGGTGTGCGGCGTCAGGATTCATTGCTACCTGTATGGGATATCGATGATCCACAAACAAGTTTCGTATTTGTTGCTCACGCAGGAACGAATAGTGTCATTATTTGCCATTTGCTTGGTCTCGAACCAACACCGTGGGAGTGGGAACGTTTTGTAATCGGCCATGCATCGATTACCACTATTAAGGCCATCAAGCTTGGCGACGGCTACACCTTTAGCCTTCAGAATTTGAGTGATCTCGAACATCTTGCTTTGGTGGATCGGACCAGATAGTTCTAGACAATTAATTGGGTGAGACGATGATGGTTCTCACATCGTCACCGTCTCACCCTTCAAGACTGCATTGCTTATTCGTAATTACTGTGGGAGCACAGTCGTTACGTTGCAAGCGTCAACAGCCTTGACGAACTGGTAGGGACTCACTGCAGGTCCACCAAACGGGTGCACCTCAAAGTGCAAGTGCGGCGAACCAGCATGTCCGGTTTCTCCGTTATAGCCAATGATCTGACCTGCCCTTACCGAGACACCCGTTTCGATGCCTGGAGCAAAGCTGTCAAGGTGTGCATAGTAAAAGTATGTGCCATTCGGTATTTTTAGGTAGATCGCGTTGCCGCCCAGCACTCCTCCTGTTGACATGCGACTGATCACGCCATCGTTGGTTGCGTAGATCGCAAGTCCCTTAGCACCCATGATGTCGACACCTTCGTGCAAACGACCACCAGGTCGAGCTTGTTTCCAAGTATCGCTAAAACTGCAGCCACCTTGCATTGGGAACACCTGCAGTGTCGGCAATCCGAGAGACTCAAGACTTGGGATTAATGCAAGTGCAACTGCTGTATTGATGTCGAGCACCTTTGACTGAGTGAGGCCCCGAGCAATTTGGAAGTTCGTGATTGCGACTGTTGTTGCTATGCCAAAAACGCCATCGGCGCCACCCTTGACTTCAATACCGTTTGCAATCAGTGCGTTTTGCAAAACACGAACTAACTCGCCTGATTGACCTCGTGCTGGAAGAGTTTCGAATGTCATCGCTGAAGCAGCTACTGCTGGTGCTGCTGCTGGAGTTGCTACTGGAGCGGCAAACATCGCTGCGTTAGTTGCATCGTCCATGGTGCCGGTGATGCTCAACCCACGACGGCGCTGGTACTCAGCAATTGCTGCAGATGTACCTGCTCCAAAACGCCCATCGGCGCCACCAACAAGACCAATCACGTCATTGATCAAAACCTGTTGGATTGCTTTCACTTGATCGCTACGGTCACCCTGCTTTGGGAACGAACTTGTTTTTACTGCGACAGCGTTAACCACCGACACCGCTGCAGCAACTACAGGCTTCGGTGCGGTCAACATGCCAAGAGCTACTGCAGTTGCTTCGTCAACAACCTTTGTCACTGGCAAACCTTTTGCAGTTTGAAACTTTCCAAGCGCGATGGTTGTTGCCAATCCAAACTTTCCGTCAGCTCCACCTTTGACGGCAAAGCCGCTATTAATCAATGCTTGCTGCACTGACCAGACAGCGTCTCCTGTTGTTCCAACAGTTGGTAAAGACGACGAGCTCAAGGCGACGACGTCAACGAGACCCAAAAACTTTGCTGTCTTTTCGTCGAGAGTTCCTGTAGCCCTAAACCCAGCTACCTTCTGTAATGACTTCAGAGCTGAACGTGTTGCGCTCGAATATGCGCCAGTAATTCCGCCTTTGATAGTAAATCCACGGGCGATGATTGCCTCTTGGAGACGTACAACTTCTGGACCGCTTTCGCCGTACTTCGGAAGTTGTGAAACAGCGACCGATACAAGAGGCGAAGCTGAGACAGCTGTAGTGCTGATTGCAGTGGCTGCGATACCGAAAGTTGCCGACAATGCGCCGATTGCGATGACTTTTCGAAGAAGATTGCTGTTCATGACGTGCTCCCTTGACTTGCTTGCGGTGTGAGTTCCGCATTAGGGATCGGTATGAACCGTCAAAACTTGAGTAAAAAACCACAGAAAATATTCTTTTAACCACTAAGAGTGGTATTTAATGACCAAATCTGGTCTAATGGTCTCTTTTGAGCACCTGGAGTGGGCTCATGGGCAACCGAGGGGAGTCAGTAGTGTTCTTTACGTGCCGAAGATGCAGTTGTCCCAAAAGTCCTTTTTGAGGATTTCCCAATGTGCACTTGGTTTTCTTTGCCTCATCGTGGTGAGCGGATCATTAGTGCGGCTCACTGGCTCTGGATTGGGCTGTGTCGATTGGCCAGGATGCAGTGAGACCAAGTTTGTTGACGTTTCGACCGGTCATACGGCGATTGAGCAAATCAACAGACTATTTACGGGTTTAGTAAGCGCTGCTGTTGCGGCTTGCGCTTTTGGGGCTTTTCTGGTCTTTCCCCGCCGACGAAAGAGCATCTGGCTCGCTCTGGGTTTAGTTTTCGGTGTTTTGGCACAAGTGTTGTTAGGAGCAATTGTTGTGCTTTCCGGATTAAACCCGTGGTCGAATATGGCTCACTTTTTGGTGAGTATGGCGCTCATTACAACGGCGGTTTTGTTGGTCGATCATGTAAAAGGCCATTTGCAGGACGGGCCGAATTCATTGGTTTCACTTTCGCCGCTCTCAAGTCGAATTGCCAGATTGATCACTACGTTGTGCGGCATTGCAATCGTTGCGGGCACATTGGTAACTGGTACCGGACCACATGCTGGCGATGAAAAAGCCATTCGCTTAGCGTTTGACTTGAGGACTATTACTCGTGTTCACAGCGTTTTTGTATTGCTTTGCGTTGGTTTGACCCTGTTTTTGTTTCTTCGAATTACAAATAGGGCGACCGAGTGGCAAGTTCTGGGTCGTCCCATGGAGCTGTTCTTGGGTCTAGCAGTCGCTCAGGGTGCACTCGGCTATTTGCAATATTTCTCTGGTGTTCCTGCACAGTTGGTCGCGATCCATGTTGCGTTGGCTATTGCGGTGTGGATTTCGGTTCTTCGACTTGGACTCGCTTCTCGAGGTTAAATGCCTAATTGTGACCTCAATGTGCTTGACTTGATTAACTTGAACTTGGGGGCTGTTGCGTGAAAAAAGGCGAGAGAGACTGGCGGTCATGGCGAATAATTCGAGCCTTCGCCGTTGTCGTCGGGTCGCTACTCATGTTTGGGACATCTGCTCAAAGCGTTTCTGCTGAAGACGGTTTATCGATTATCGCTTCGGTGCAAAATCAAACTGTTGTTGATGGGGTTTCGCAGAAGCAGCCAGTTGCTGGCGTCAGCATCACGGTCACTTCGGCATCCGGCACCGTAATTGGAACTGGTGTTACCGATGCGGCGGGCTTGATTTCATTTCCTGTTGAATCTCGTGACGACTATGTCGTGACATTGGACATCTCGTCTTTGCCGAGTGGTTTCGCCATGATTGATGATGTCAAAGCAGTTTCGAGTATCAAGAAAGATGATTTCACGACGTCGGTGAAACGAGCCACCTTCTTTACTGGATCATCTAATACTTCAACTCAAACTCTCGTAGATCGCATGGTTCAGCGAGGTGCCGACGGCCTACGACTCGGTTTGGTTATTGCAATGTGTGCAGTGGGACTTTCACTTATTTTTGGAACTACCGGACTTACAAACTTCGCACACGGCGAGATGGTGACATTCGGTGGCTTAATGGCCTTCTTGCTGAACGTAACGATGGGTATTCCACTACTCATTTCGGCACCTGTCGTTGTTGCCCTAGGTGGGTTCTTTGGACTAGCTCTCAACGTCTTTATATTTGGCAAGTTGCGTAGACGCGGTGTGGGACTCATTTCGCAATTGGTTGTCTCTGTCGGGTTGTCAATTGTTTTGCGAAATATGTACTTGTACCAATTTGGCGGGCGAACGAAACCTCTTAACGATTACAGTGCGCAAACGGTGATGCGATTTGGTCCAGCATCAATCACGCCTCGCGATCTCACGACTGCAATTCTTTCGCTCCTGGTACTCGTCGCTGTTGCGTTGTTCATTCAAAAGTCACGC
>JBIIWI010000050.1:0-10391 GCA_044339005.1 Ilumatobacteraceae bacterium | reverse complement strand
ATGCTGGTGAAGTCCACGTTTCAATGGATGAGTCGAAGCAGGTTTGGATTGGTGGCGAAGTTACCGCGTGCATTCAAGGAACTGTTGAGATCTAGTTAATTTAATTTGGTACGAATTTGGTACGACCCTGTGAATGCTCATGCGAAAACTGGGGGATAGGCGGGACGTTGAACGTTGAACTCGAGTCATGAAATGGCTGATTGAAGCCGAACGGAATTGTGGGTGAAGGTTTTCGTGGATTTCGATTCCCGGCGTCGCCTCAAATAAAGATTGTTACCCGTTGGTTCTGAACCGAATTTTGTCCAAAGTTCCGGACTGGACGTAATCAATAGAAATGCCTTGGAAACTGGCACTCTCGCCTGGGAGCATGATTGCAGATTTTTGCCCCTTACCGACTCGAGCGCGCGAACCGCTTACAACTTTGTCTGGATCAATGAAACGGGATCCGATAAGACCAGTGTTTTGTCTTTCCGAGTACGGAGGGACGTTCTTGGTGTCCATCAAGTAGACCAATACTCCCGAAGCTCCGAGATCCTTTGCGTAACCCACTGCGCGATGGGATTCCACAACTATCGCTCGGGTCTCGGAAAGGGGAACAATGGCTATTCGGTATCCCGATTTTGATTCCTGAAGTGGGACGATGTCTACTTCGTTTCCATTGAGTGTCGAAAGTTGGATGCAGGCAATTTGAGAGTCACTGAGCCAACCGAGCAAGTATTGATTCCATGCACTCACTACTTGGTCTAGATAGTCCTCTGACTCCAAAGTGAATGATTCGACAGGATTGTGGCCTTCGACTCCTATCGTGTGGAGTAGATCGTGTGCCCACAGCGCCCAAAGAGTCGGAGCTAAACCATATTGCTTCTGTTTGGAAACTGTTCCCGAACCCTTTAAGTGTTTCAGTATTCCTTCCGAGGTTGCCACATTGGTGCCACCTATTTGTGACAAGACACCGTCAAATGGATTTCTGTTTGGCTCAGAATCGGTCAGTGAATCTGGAAAATAAACGAAAAGTTCATCCATATTTGCGTAGCTGATGTACGGATCGCTTGCATTGATTATGTCGCTATTGATCGCGTTGTGGGATTGCGGATTGAAGCCGACAACACCGTAATCGGCAGCATTCTTTGGAAGTCTTAACCATTGATTTGGGAACTGCCAATTAGCAACAAGCCGGCCACCAGATTGAAAGCTGAGCCAATTATTAAATTCGGTAATTTGCGCTGAGAGTTTGGCGAGTTCAGTCGCCTTGCCCTGAAAGTTTGGAAAATCGGCAGCAACAAGTCCAAGATTCATAATTCCCAGGGCTTTTGACCCAGTCTGATTGAGGGGAAATCCCAAAGATCTTGGTGTGTTGATTAGTGAGGGGTCTCGTTGATCCGGCAGACGACATGCAGTTTCGTTGATCGTTCGAGTGACCGCAGGGATCCAAGGAGTGGTAGTTGAGGATGAGGTGTTGGAAGTGGTCTTCCAAAGCTTCTTGGTGCCGACCTTTGTGCACGTGAGTTTTGTCGTCTTGCCTTTGACTTTTGTTGTGCTGACCGATCCTATTTTCGTGCAAACGCCACCTGAGGTTGCGGCCAATGTTTTCGTTATCGAAAAAGAAAAGAACAATAGAGCGGCGATCGTGATTTTGGGAATTTTTGCCATATTGAGAGAGTACCGAGAAATACCCAGAGACAATTTGCACGCCTAATGCTTGGGGTTTCCGCGGATTTTGATTAAGTGTTTGGGGCTCTATTCGTTAGTGTTGCGGTATGGATATGGCTGGAACGGTTTGTGGCTAATGGGTGAGTGGGAAGATGGCCTCGGTGTAGCAAGAGATCGCGGAATTATTGACGATGATTTGCGAGGTCGGCTCCTGTCTCTTGAGTTTGATCGTGAGCACAAGCAGCAAGGTTTCCCTATGCGGATTGCCCTGATGTTGCTCGGATCGATTGTGTTGCTCATCCCAATATTTGCAGTGACGGTTCGAGTGCTTGGTCCAGACCCTTCAGAGCTGCTCATTGCACTCGTATTGTTTGTGTTGGGTGCAATTGCCGAAGTGATTGCTCTCTTGGTGCGACGTGCAAAGCCACTTGCATTTTTGGCTGGCATTGTCGGTTCGTTCGCGGGCATTCCGCTCGGAATCGCGGTCGTTGTGTTGTTGCCCAACGATGCCAGTGCGGCGAATGGTGCAGTAGGAACATGTGTTGCTGCTTTGTGGTCGTTGCTGTGGTTTCGTCGTACAAAGGGTGGTATCCCCGTCGCTGTGATGATTGGCGAAATTGCAATTTTCATCGGACTAGTGAGCGACTCAGTAGGTCTGGGCACAGAAAATGCGGGCGCATTGCTTTGTGTGTTCGGAATCGTTGGTGCGGTGGGAGCAATTATTGGTCGAATCAAGCCAAGCCTGCCGCCTCTCGTTGCATCACTCATCGTGATCGGTGTTGGAACAATCATGCAAAACTCTTATGGCGGGAAGGTTGTCGCAGTGATGGGCATCTCGATATCCGCACTGCTCTTTTTGCTGGCCTACAAGCGCTCTGAAGCTCTGATGGCATCGGCAGCGGCAATCGCTACTGGCGTTTGGGGTGTGGCGTTATCGGCAACGTTGACCACCGGAGCACTTGCGCCGATCATTGCCGCAGCGATAATCGGAGTCGCTCTAATTTTCTGGGGACTTCGACTTTCACGTTTGCAGAAATAGTGAATTTTCGATAAGGATCATTGGATGGTAACTATTGACGACTTCGGACGGCCCGAGCCCGAACCAGCAGTTGGCGAAGTCGAGACGCTTCTTGGGTTTCTCGACTATCAGCGCGCAACTTTAAAGTGGAAGTGTAAGCGAGTTGATGCAGCAGGTCTTTCAACCAAGATCGCAGCATCTTCAATGACCTTGGGTGGACTGCTCAAGCACATGGCATTTGTTGAAAATGAATGGTTTGCACGTTGGCTATCGGATAGCGAGCGACTCGAGCCGTGGCTTTCAATTGATTGGAGTGCACAACCAGATTGGGAGTGGGAAACAGCAGCGAATGATTCTCCTTCAGAATTGATGGGCCAGTGGCTTGGTGCCGTTGACTTGTCTCGCTCAATTACCAAAGAAGCTCTGGCGAGTGGGGGGATCGAGCAATTGGCAAAACGCAAGTGGCCAAACGGTGAGTCACCAAGTTTGCGTTGGATCTTGGTGCACATGATCGAAGAGTATGCGCGACACAATGGCCATGCAGATTTATTGCGCGAGTTTGTTGACGGAGAGACGGGTGAGTAGCAACGCGCCAACTGCATTTACGCCAGCGGGTGGTTATGGCGACACGACAAAGGGTCGTTACGAGCGTGAACTTCCTAAGCAAATACTCAGCGACGATGAAGCGCTGGATGATGGTGTTCCAGATTTGCGTGGAACGTGGAAAGTCGCAGAGTTGTTAGTGAATGGTGTGGCTGCTCCTTCAGACCACAGTTTGTGGGCTCATGTTGAACGTATAGAACAATCGGGAAACCGTGTGATCGTCGTTGGTGGCGGAGTGATCCATGACTTTCCATCGTGTGATGGCACTCTTGAAAACGGCCTACATGACGTGATGGCAATTGATTTTTCGACTCCATTGCAGGTTGCGGCAACTTATGAAGATGGTGCATTAGTAATGCGACCGCACGGTATGCCAGTTGAGGTGAAGCGCTGGCGCGATGGTGAACAGTTGGTGTGGGAATACTCAATTGCTTTTACTGCGCGTTTAAATCGAATTAATTAATCGTGCAATGACCCATCGGGCATTGTTGCGCCAGTCAGTTCTACGCCAGTCATGTTGGCACCGGTCAATACGGCGTTGGTCAGGTTTGCACCGGTGAGATCGGCGTGAGAGAGATCGGCATGATCAAGAACTGCGCCAGTCAAGTTGCAAAAGATCATGTGCGTGTGACGCAAATATGAATTGTGCAAGTTTGCGCCAGAGAGGTCGGCTTCTGAAAGGTCTGCTTCAGATAAATCTGCGTGATCGAGAATTGCGCCTGTGAGATTTGAGTTAGAAAGATCGGCTTCAAACAGATTTGCAAGAGTGAGGTTGGCGCCCGTGAGATTTGCACCTGAAAGTTCTGCGCCTTTGAGGTACGCATGTTTCAAATTGGCTTTTTCAAGATCGGCACCGCTCTCAATCTTGTAGCCATTGACGTTCATGTACGGACTGTAGTACCAATTGCGTCCTTGCTCAGCGGCTTCAATATTGGTCGCGCGAAGACGGCACTACCAACCATTACAACAGCAAAGACAATGAACGGGCCACGCAGCCCCATGTAGCGTGCCGCGATGCCACCAAAAGCTGCACCAAAAGGAACCACACCCCAAGACACGGTGCGAAACGCGGCATTCATTCGGCCCAGCATGCGCGCGGGTGTGAGTTGCTGGCGCAATGTGGTGTTGATGATCGTCCATAGACCGTTTCCGACTCCGAGCAAGATGTAACTGGCGATGGCTAGATAGCGACTTGACGTGAACGCAATGCCGATTGATGAAACGGCCCACACCCAGAGTGCAAAAGTGATTATTCCTGAGGACTCGAGACGTTTTGATAATGGCCCGACGAGAAATCGACTCGCGACAGTTCCCAGTGCGGCACCTACGGATAGGGCGGTGAAAGTGATTTTGCCACTGTGGAGTAAATCGGATGTGTAGAGAACCAATAATGCGGCTGCTGCAAAGTAAAAGAAGTTGAGAATCGTGAGAATTGCTGTAAGCCTGCGCAGTACAGGGTTGTCGCGCAGGAACTTAAGCCCGTCGAGCATGTCATCGCGCAAACGTGTAGTGGGTGATTCAACTCCATGCACGTTCGGTATCGCCTTGATGAGTGCGGCCGACCCAGCGAATGTGACGGCATTGGCGGCGAAGGGAAGAGCTGATGCGGTGTTGAAAAGAATAACGCCAATTGACGGTCCGACAAATTGTGCACTCGTTACCTGGGCGCTGGTAAATCTGGCATTGGCAACCATCAATTGATCTGTTGCAATGAGATCGGGCAAGATGCCTTGTGCACAGTTGGTGTGTAATGTCTCGCATATTCCGAGGGAAAAAGCGCAGGCATATACCACCCAAATATTTGAGTGATCAGTGACGATGGTTGCGGCGAGAGTGGCAACAATGACACATCGAGTTATGTCGGCGCCGATCATGAGTCGGCGGCGATCCATCCGATCAGATATCGCTCCGGTAAAAAGTGAGAATAATAACCACGGAAGTTTTGTGGCAATAGTTATTCCCGAAATGAGGACTGGGTCTCGAGTGAGTAAGGCAGCTAGTAGGGGGAACGCTGTAAGAAACATGCCGTCACCGGTACATGACGACCAGACCGAAAAGATGAGTAATCGAAAATCTCGGCCTAGCGAACGGCCTTTGTTCAATTTGACAACATGCTTTTCTGACACTTCATTTATCTCTAGACTAACTTGCATGAATATCCCATATAGAACTACTCAAAAGTCCTTGCTGGTAACGGTTGTACTGTCTCTTGTTTTACTGTCCTGCGGTGGTGGTGGGTCACAAAGTGGTCAATCGGGCGATGGGAGCGAGGGCTCGTCATCCTCGGGAAACGTCGTTGAGGGTTATCTATGCGACACTCTTGATGCCGTTGGTCAAACTGCAGAGAACATCGAACTGACATGCCAGTTGATGGGTGATGGCAAACTCGCTTGGAGGCCAGCTGGTGGTGGCACTGGAGAGGTTTCTTCTGGAGGAGAGTCGACTCTTGCGCAGACTGTTGGTTCAGGTCAATGCGATGAAGCATCAACGGTGAGTAAATACAGCGCAAGTATCGGTGACGTGAGCAAGATGTCGCATATCTATCCACTGGGTGGCATGTTGACTTCGCACATCACTCCGATTGACCATATATATGTTTATTACCCCGAGAGTGCAGAAGATCATTCAATAGCTGCCGGTTCCTATTTGGTAACTAGTCCTGCTGATGGGACAGTCGTCGGATTGGAAGATTATCAAAAGACAAACAACTATCCATATCCTGACCATCGCGTCGTTATCGAGCATTCGTGTAATTTGTATTCAGTATTTATTCACATTGGTGTCTTGTCATCAGGCATTGCTATTGGGTCAAAGATTAAGGCGGGAGACACGATCGCTGATGACTCATACTCGCCGGGATATGACTTCTCCACATTCGATGGAACTGTAAATCTTCAGTTTCTCAACCCATCTTCTTATAGCCAAGCAGAATCGTGGAAAAAATTCACAGCAAACCCTTTCAATTATTTCCCTGCTGATATCAAAGCCCAATTTGAAGCAAAGTCACTGCGCGCTAGCGCTCCATTTGATGGAAAGATTGATTGGGATTTGGAGGGAACTGCGCAAGGAAACTGGTTTGTCAAAGATACAAATGGGTATCGCGGTAAGGGTGATCAGACCGCGAGTTTTGACAATCACGGAAAGATTGCACACGGATACTGGGATACCCATTTGGCAATTGCTCCTGATGCAGTTGACGAGAATGCTTTCATTTATTCGATTGGTGACTGGGAGGGGTGCCCATGCCAATTTATGACCCCAGACAATGTGGATCCAAAGTCCATTACTTCATCTGACACTGCACCTCACGTGCTGCAGATGGTTGAGTTTGAATATGTCAATCCAGACGGATCAGCGTGGAATCCAAGAAAGCCTCAGAAGGGTTACACGCTCAAGCCCGAATCGACAGTCATTGGTTTGCTTGTCGTTCAGGTGATGGCAGATGGATCAATGAAAATTGAAAAGATGCCTGGTGTAACAAAAACTGCTGGCGTGGCTTTTACAGACAAAGCTGTGACATACGTTAGGTAACAACTAACCAACCACTAGCCAACAACTAGGACGAGCAACATCTTGCCCGTCGTGTGGCTCTCCACATCAAACTGTCCTGCCTGGTCAACGACCAAACTGATGACGCCCGGTTCACCCTTTTTAGCTTCAGCTCCAACGTCGTAGACATGAAGGTGGTAATCCTGGTCTTCGTTCGGATCGGTAAGGGTAATTGTGACGGCTGATCCGAGCGCTAATTTGACCACTCGGTCACCTGCAAGAGTGTCGTAATCATCAGTTCCCACTATCACGTTGATACTGATACTTCCGTCTGCGTTTACGACGGCATCTGACGGGGCTACGACTGTCGACGCCGTTTCGTCCACTGCACCTTCATCGTCCGAAATAATTGTTGTGTCGGACGCAATGATTGACTCGTTAGTGGTACCTGACGATGAGCCACAAGCTGTGAGCGTGATGGCAAAAAGAGATGAGATGACAATGTGTTTGCGCATTGCAATATCGTAGTAAACGATTGGATAGATCACTTTGTGACAGTTGACGCGAGAAGCGATGGAACTTACGTAAGTGGTCTAGTGTTCTGACGTAGAGGTAAAGAATGAACACAGAGATCAACGAAGATCGTTTCAATCGAGTGTTAGGTCTACCTCAAGTGACGGCGAGCGGTGTCGCAATCATCATCGGTGCTGGAATTTATGTGCTGTTAGGCCCTGCGACTCAGGAAGCCGGACCGCACGTTTGGATGTCGTTCTTACTCTCGTCTGCTTTGTGCGCATTGACTGCATTTAGTTATATGGAATTGTCTTCGATGTTTCCAAAAGCTGGGTCGGAGCATGAGTTTGCGCGACAGGCTTTTCCGCGTTGGATCGCAGCAACTGTTGGATGGTCGATGGCGATTGCATTGGTGGTTGCATCGGCGACAGTCGCACTTGGCTTCGCTCGGTACCTGCAGGAATTTGTTGATGTCGATAGCAGGTTCGCTGCAATTGCGGTGATCATTTTGATGGCGATTGTTTCTACTTTGGGCATGGAACGAGCTGTTTGGGTGATTGTGGCTCTCGGAACTATTGAAGTTGGCGGGCTTGTTTGGATTTGCGTAGTTGGACTCCCGTATGTTGGTGATATTGATCTCGTAAGTCATCCGAATTTAGGCGGTGTATTTAATGGTGCTGCGCTCGTGTTTTTTGCATTCATCGGTTTCGACGAAGTCATTACGTTGGCTGAAGAAACTCGTAATTCACATAAGACCGTTCCGCGCGCCTTGCTTCTCTCTCTGGCTATATCAACAGTGCTCTATGTCGGAGTTGCAGTGGTTGCTACGAGCGTGCTCGGTGTAGATGCTTTGGCGAATTCCAAAAAACCATTAGCTGATGTAATGCGAGTCATTGATGGAGATCGTGCTGCGTCAGCTCTGGCGCTTGCCGCGCTAATCAGTACGGCATCAACAGTTCTGCTCGCTCTGACATCGGCTTCGCGCATGTTGTACGGAACAGCGAGCGCCGGAGATTTACCAACCCGATTGGCAGTGGTATATCGGCGTCGAGTGCCGCTCGCTGCCTTGGTTGTCAGCACAATCGGAGCAATTGTTCTAGTTTTGTTGCAGGATATTTCACTCCTTGCCGCTGCTACAGATGTAATTATCTACGCCATGTTCATTGTTGTGAACCTAGTTGTAATCATTCTGCGTCGCACGATGCCTGACCAATCTCGTCCGTTTGCGGTGAGGGGTCACATACGTGGCGTGCCGTTTGTGCCAATTCTTGGGTTGATTGCGACAGCATCGATGGCCGTGCATATCGATGGACGGGCAGCGTTACTTGCAGGATTCATCATGTTGATGGGGACTCTCGTGCATTTGGGTTTCATTCGCCGTCATTGAAATCACTGTCGTACGATGTGTCTATGGGCTCACAAGTCGCAGTAATCACCGGTGGTGCGCAAGGCATCGGCAAGCAAACGGCACGAGTGCTGAATGATCTGGGTTGGTCGTTGGTACTGCTCGATCTACAGGCTGTCGACGTGTCTACATATAACGACGCAATATCGCTTGTTGGCGATATTACGAGTGAGGAATTTGTACAGTCGGCTGTAGACACAACAATGAAGCGCTTTGGTCGTGTTGATGCACTTGTTAATAACGCTGGCATCTCATGTATCAGTGCGGCACTCGATACACCAGCTGATCTCTATCGCAAGGTGATCGATGTCAATCTCGTCGCACCCTTCTTACTTGCCAAAGCTTTTGGCAAGGTGATGGTTGATGCAGGTTCCGGAGCCGTAGTTAACGTTGCGTCTGTCGCTGGCATGCAAGGTGTTGCTGACAGATCGGCATACAACGCAAGTAAACACGGACTTATCGGCTTAACGCGCACACTTGCTGTCGAATGGGGCGCCAAAGGCGTTCGAGTAAATGCCGTGTGCCCAGGATGGGTCAAAACTGAAATGGATCACAAAGATCAAGCAGGTGGGAGTTATTCGGACCAAGACATCACCGATCATGTGCCGATGGGTCGGTTTGCTCGGCCTGATGATATTGCTCAAGCCATTGCTTGGTTGTGCGACGCAAGTAAGTCGGGTTTTGTAAACGGCATATCGCTGCCGGTCGACGGTGGCTGGACGGCTGACGGATCATGGCAATCGTTACGTCTTCGTCACCGTGATGCGTAATAATTAGTTTCAGATACACAGGGGGATGCAATGAGCGGCAGATTTGAAAATGGTTTTGATGGGCGAGTAGCTGTTGTGACCGGTGGTGGCACCGGTATGGGTCGGGAGATGGTGCTACAACTCACGGCAGATGGTTGTGATGTCGCAACATGCGACATCAGCGAAGACAACTTGGCGGAGACTGCTGCATTGTGTGCGGCGGCGGGCAACAAGGGTCAGCTGATTACGCACATCGCTGATGTTTCAGTTGAAACAGACGTGTTGACATTTCGCGATGTGGTTGCGCGTTGGCGTAAACATGTAAACCTGCTGTTTAATAACGCTGGCATTGCGCAGGGTTACAGCTTTGTCACAGGCGAGCGTGCCGATTGGGACAAGACCTTTGCGGTGTGTTGGTTTGGTGTCTATTACAACACGCGTGCTTTCCTCGACTTGCTGATAGCAGCTCCTGCTGCGCACATTATTAACACCAGTTCCATCAATGGATTCTGGGCATCAATTGGTCCTGCTCGTTCCCACACTGCCTACAGCGCCGCCAAGTTTGCAGTCAAGGGTTTTACCGAGGCACTGATGACCGACTTGCGGCTAAATGCACCTCATGTGCATGCGTCGGTGGTCATGCCGGGGCACATCGGTACTTCGATCATTCTAAATGCCAACAAGATTTTTGGACGCGAGCCCAAGGAGATGGATGCCGAGCAGTTGTTGATTGAGCGTGATCGTCTGACCAAGTTTGGTCTCGATGTCAGTGCGGCAAGTGATGAAGATCTGCGAGTTGGTTTACAGGCACTTGCAGAGGGCTTTCGGGATCAAGCCCCAATGACAGCCAAAGATGCAACTGCAGTGATCTTGGAAGCGGTGCGCCGCGATAAATGGCGAATTCTTGTCGGTGAAGACGCCAAGATTTTGGATGAGATGGTTCGTCAAGATCCACAAGGTGCGT
>JBIIWI010000048.1:0-10482 GCA_044339005.1 Ilumatobacteraceae bacterium | reverse complement strand
GCTTCGATGTCAAGGTCGTACAACACCTCTAAGTGATCAGCCACAAATCCAACCGCGCTCACCAACACGCCATCTGCACTTTGATGTGCGGCTATGTCATCGATGGCAAGCAAAATGTCTGGACCAATCCATGGCTCTGGAGTTCTTCCGGCAGATTGCCAAGCAATGTCCCAGTCCGAGTGCTCAACAAGACCAATCTGTTTGGCGACAGCAGTTGCCGTTGCGTGCAACTCCGTTGGGTATGGGTCGCCGCCATCGATAATGCGCTGTGGCAGGGAGTGCGCTGTGAATAACACGCGAGTGCGAGTTGGCATTGCAGCCAACTTTTGTTTCATGTCGGCGGCAATAAAGTCGACAAAGGCGGGCTCAATGGCCCACGAATTAATACCGATTACTTCCACTCCGTGAGGCTTTGCTGCCTCGGTAGCGCGACCAACATATTGTCCAATTGAATATGAAGAAAAGTGCGGCGCAAGCACGAGAGCAACGATTTTGGTGAAACCTTGCTGTGCTAAATCGTCCACTGCTGTCTCGATCATCGGTGCAGCATGTTTGAGACCCAACTGCACATGAAATTGGCCAGGCTTAAGAGCGTCCAACGCATGTTGAAGTGCATCTCGCTGCGCTTCAGTTCGTGCGGCGAGCGGAGAGATGCCACCAATTGCGTCGTATCGAGCGACCAGGTCAGCAAGTTGTTCTTCAGTTGGAGCGCGACCTCGTCGAATATCTGTGTAATAGGGAAGGATCTCTTGTGTACTTCGCGGAGTGCCATAGGCCATCAATAAAACGGCTGTGCAGTTCATGATCTAGTCCTTTCGTGGACATGTTGTACTACTGCCGCCAACACATCTGGGTTTACGCCAGGAGTTACACCATGACCGAGATTAAAAATGTGTCCAGGATGATTGGCATTGTCGGCGAGCACTGCGTCTGCGCCAGCGAGTGCAGTCTTGACATCGCTCTGTACAAGTGACGGATCTAAATTTCCTTGGACAATGGTGTCTTTGCCAAGGCGTACGCGAGCATCGGTAATTGATGTGCGCCAGTCAAGTCCAATCACTGTCGCTCCTGCAGTGTGCATTAATTCGAGCAGGTGATCGCAACCAACACCAAAGTGAATCGATGGTGCATTTGGGTGGGAGATTTTCAATTCACTGATCACGTGAGTCGAGTGCGGCAAGACTGAATTGCGGTATTGATCTTGTGTCAGATTTCCTGCCCACGAATCAAAGAGTTGGTATGCGCTCGCGCCGGCGTCGAGTTGGCTACGGATAGATGCAATCGCATGTTGAGCAAGTCGTTGCATCAAGTCGTGCCACAACTGTGGCTCGGTCGACATCATGTGTTTGGTGATGAGATGATCGCGGCTTGGTTTGCCTTCAACCAGGTAACTGCCAACAGTAAATGGTGCGCCGGCAAATGCGAGTAGGGGAACCTTGAGCGCGCTTGCCAACATGCGAACAGTTTCAAGCACATATGGTGTGTCGGTTTCTGGTTCAAATTCGCGAAGGCGTTGCAAGTCGGCATGCGCTCGAAATGGTTGCTCGGCAACGGGGCCAGTACCTGGAGCAACGTCAATACCGAAACCAACCGCATGTGCCGGTACAACGATGTCGCTGTACAACACAGCCGCGTCGACTCCGTAACGAGTTACTGGTTGCAACGTGATGTCTGCGGCAAGTCGGGGTTGTTTGATTGCATCCAAGATGCTGCCTTCGCCGCGAATTGCACGATACTCAGGCAAACTTCTGCCTGCTTGGCGCATGAACCAAACAGGCGTATGTGAAGTTCGCTTGCCTGAAGCTGCTGCAAGAAATGGGCTGAGTGCCGTGTCTTGCGCTGCAGGGCTCATGCCAAGAAACGCTATCGCCAGCGTTATTGGTGTCGACGAATTGAGCGCCGTTTGTGTGCAACGTCACGCTTTAGTAACGCCTCAAGTTTTGCCACTCTTGTACCAGCGGGTGGATGAGTTGAAGTTGAAAGCATCGGTCGGAGTCGCATGCCTTTTCGATTTTCATGATTGTCTACATTGCGTAGCGCACTTAAAAGCTCATGTCCAAAACCCATCTGAGCAGCGCGAGCGTCGGCGCGATATTCGGATGCTCGACCGATGCGGTTATTGAGTGCCTGTGCTGCACTAAACCCAGAAAGCAAAAGGTATGAAATAGCCGTGAGCAAGGTTGTCAGAGCGTGCATAAAGTACTGCGCAGCAACGAATCGTTCGGTAAATTTTGACGTTACGCGTTGAGCGTAATTACGAATCCAAATACCGAGGCGAGCAAGACCAATAATCGGAAGGCTCATCCACTGCGAAATAGTGAGCGCGACGGTGTGCCCACCCATGTGATGACTGAGTTCGTGGGCGAGAACTCCAGTGAGTTGATCTTGTCGAAGGTGATCGATTGCATAAGACGAAACGACGAGCAAATGTCCACCGCATGCAAATGCATTGGTCTCACTACTGTCAACGACTGAAAGCACAAATCGATTCGGCGAGAAATGATTTGCCTGCGAAACAATGTTCCATGCCGGTTGCAATACAAGTAGTTCGCGAGATGTTGGTGGTCTTGCGCCGAGCATTCTGGCAAAGACAATTCGCTGCACTGGTCGCGAAAAGAGAACCACACCAAAAAGCATCGCCATACTGGAAAAAAAGAAATACGAAACATCAGACAACAAGTTCAGTGGCATCCAAATCAATCCAATTGCAATGAGCCATACGGGTAGCAGCGCCACAAGTGGAGCGATTGCGGCAATTGCCGACGTATCGAGAACTCGGCGCGATTGAACCACCAATTCAGTCAAGCAGAAATTGGCTTGTGCAACGGTCAGGGAGTTTTGAATGTGTATATAAGATGGTTCGAAGTTGATGGGGCGACAGAAAACTGGGGTGAATGCGATGGGTGGACAAGTACAACCGGGGGCAGAAGCGTGGTCCCACAACGGAACACTGGCGAGTGGCGTATTAGTGATTCATGGCTTTACCGGGAACCCTTCATCGGTGCGCGAGCTCGCCGAACGGTTTGCCGCTGAGGGCTTTCATGTAGAAGTTCCGCGTTTGTCTGGACATGGAACAGTGATTGAAGACATGATGCCTACGCGTTGGTCTGATTGGAGTGCAGACGTAGAAGCTGCATACAAAGTGCTCGCATCACGTTGCAAGCAAGTAATTGTTGCGGGGCAGTCGATGGGTGGAGCATTGACATTGTGGTTGGCGGCACGTCATCCCGAAATCGTTGGAATTGTATGTATCAATCCAGTCGCCCAAGGAAGAACTGTAGAGGAAATCAAGTTTTTTGAGGCAATTATTGAGTCTGGCGAAGAGTCGCTCGCGGGCATTGGGAGCGATATCTCCGATACGCAAGTCGTAGAAAATTCGTATGCCGGCACGCCGTTGCGAGCCGCGTATTCGATGTATGTAGAAGGTGCTGCACCTCTTGCTGAGCACTACCCAAACATGGTGATGCCGATGTTGTTAATCAACTCGGTACAAGATCACGTTGTTGAACCAACTCAAAGCGACTTCTTGGTTGCGCACTATGCAGGCAAAGTTGAACGCGTAATGCTGGAGAAGAGTTTCCACGTTGCAACTCAAGATGTTGAAAAAGAAACCGTGATGTCTCGTTCGGTCACATTCGCCAAGCAGGTCGCAAACGCGTGAATTTTCTTGCGGGCATTCCAAGCCCAAGTAGCGGGTCGTTAGATCTAGGTCCGCTCAAACTGAACGCTTACGGGGCGATGATCGCACTCGGCGTCATGGCTGCGGTGTGGCTTGCTGGTCGACGGATGGAAAAGCGCGGAATTGGTACACGCGACGATATGAGTTCAATCGCAATGGTCGCAGTACCCGTTGGCGTTGTCGGTGCGCGGCTGTATCACGTTGCCACCGACTGGCAACGATTTGAAAACAATCTCGGCGGCATCGTGCAAGTGTGGAAGGGCGGTCTTGGTATTTGGGGCGGTATTGCATTGGGCACGCTTGCGGGAGTGTGGTTTGCAAAGCGCAAAGGTATCTCGATTGGATTATTGCTGACATGTGTCGCGCCAGCTCTGCCACTTGCCCAAGCAATCGGCCGTTGGGGCAACTGGTTTAACCAAGAGCTCTTCGGTCGTCCAACCACATTGCCTTGGGCCCTTGAAGTATCTGCATCAACTGCCAAGGCTGCCGGCTATGCGGCGGGCACTACTTTTCATCCAACATTTTTGTATGAATCATTGGCTTGTGGTGCGTTGTGTTTCGCACTCATTGTTCTCGACAAAAAAGTGCCCATGCGACCTGGCAGATTGTTTTGTTTCTATACAGCCGGCTACACGCTGTTTCGTTTTTTCATTGAAGGAATTCGCATCGACGAAGCACACAATGTCGGAGGTTTGCGCCTTAATCAGTGGGTGTCACTCGTTGTGTTCGGCGTGTCAGTGTCGTTGATTATTGCAATGCGCGGCGTAGCTGCAAAGCCAGAGGTTGCTACAGCGCCCGAAGAGACGCAGCAAGATCTTCAGGAATCATCGGATTGAAATATTCCCCGGTCGACACCTCGGCTGCAGCGATATAACGCATTACTCCGTTGCCACGCCATGGAGAAACGATTTCAAAATTGAGCCAAGCATCGGCATGTTTCGCTTCGTTGGTCGTTGGTCGCTGATTGAGCCACAACATATATGGAACACGCGCACCGAAGAGCGAATCAATTCGAGTAAGTGCATCTACCAACATCGCTGCACATGCGTTTCGCTGATGAGAGCTGAGTTCGCTCAAGCTTCCAATTTGAATTGAAGGGGCTATCTCGAGCGCAACTGGATATGCAGATGCGTACGGCACCGAAGTTCGCCAGCCATCGTGCTCATGCACAAGTCGTTCTACCGATTGATCAGGTCTCCAACCATTACTGAGTCGCGCACTCGTGCGTGCTGGAATGTGATCAAACGCATAGATCTGTCCATGCGGGTGATCAATCGTTGCACCTACTTCGCGTCCACGATTTTCGAAAATCAATATGTCTTCAACATCCGCTCGTGCACCGAGTTCTGTTGTGCGTTGCGCCCACAAGTCGATCACATTTCTCACGCCTGCTACACCGAGCCCTGCAAAGGATTGATCATGATCTGGGGAATACAACACGATCTCGCAGCGATCGTTTGGCATCGGCGGCCAACGATTTGCAAAGTGGTGTGTTTCGTAAGGTTGTGGTGCTTCTAATCCACCAACACAGAACGGGCAATCGGTGGCGGGCAAATTGGGGCGATTTTGTCGCGAACCAACTACATGCACAACAGTGCCAGTGCTGGGATCAATGCGTTCATTGCCCGAGCCAGCACGAGTGGGGTTGTGTTGAGTAGCCATGGATCTGCAACTGACGGTACCGTGCGCAGTGGTGTCTACTCAAGCAACGCATCCAACCCTGAAGCACATCGGTGATTCTCGCCAGTCGGTGGTGTGCGATGTCTCGGGTGGAGTGCCGACAATTGTTTATTGGGGTGCTGCGTTGAACGCGGCTTCGCTGTCCAATCTTGAAGCAATCGCCGCAGCAACTGCGCGGCCAAAAATGCCTGGCGTTACCGACGCAATCAATGCGATTACGTTGGTGCCTAGTCATGGCGATGGTGCCACGATGCGTCCAGGTATTGGAGGGCATCGTCCGGGCGGTCGACATTGGGCTCCCAGGTTTTCTTTTGTAAGTTGCGAAGTCGTTGGTCAACAACTGATTTCGATCGCGCGGGACGATGTTGCACAACTCGAACTTGAAACCAAAGTTGAGTGCAGTGCGTGGGGAACGCTTCACGCCAGTGCAATGCTTCGCAATATTGGCGATTCGCGATATTTGCTGACCAATCTGACAATCACCTTGCCTGTCGTTGAGAGTGCAACGCAGCTGCTCACATTGAGTGGTCGATGGGCGCGTGAAGCACAGTTGCATCGTCGCGATTTTGTGGATGGCGCGTGGACTGCAGAAAATCGCACAGGACGCACCTCGCATGAACACTTGCCATTGATTTTTGTAACAGAGCGTGCTGCAGACGAATGGAATGGGCAAGTGTGGGGAGCGCACCTTGCATGGAGCGGCAACTCGGTGTTACTCGCAGAGGTGTTGCCAGACGGCAGAAAGTATGTGCAGTTTGGCGAACTTTTACATGCGGGTGAGTTGTGTCTCGAACCAGGTGAGTCCTATTCAACTCCCGAGGTGATTGGCGTGTGGTCGGGCAACGGCCTCAATGCCGCAACTCAGGCGTTGCATCGCAATGTGCGTTCGCGTTCCCATCATCCAACTGTCTTGCGGCCTCGAAAAGTGATGCTCAATACATGGGAGGCCGTGTACTTCGATCACGATCTCTCCCGGTTGTGTGCGCTTGCAGATGCGGCGGCAAATGTCGGTGTTGAACGCTTTGTGTTGGACGACGGTTGGTTTGGCTCACGACGCAATGACAAGTCGGGTCTTGGCGATTGGTTTGTTTCGCCTGACGTTTATCCGGATGGACTTACCCCGTTAATTTCGCATGTACGCAAACTCGGAATGGATTTTGGAATTTGGGTAGAACCAGAAATGGTCAATCCCGACTCCGATCTCTTTCGTGCGCATCCAGAGTGGGTGTTGACCGCAGCCGATTACGAGCCCGTTTTAGCGCGCAACCAGTTGGTACTCAACCTTGCACACCCAGATGCGTACGCACATATATATAGGCAGTTAGATGCGCTGCTTTCAGAAAATGAGATTGCGTATGTGAAGTGGGACATGAACCGTGCGCATGTACATGCAACCGGCAGTGATGGAGCAGCAGGTACACACAATCAAACGCGCGCTGTGTATCAATTGATAGATCAACTGCGTGCAGCGCACCCAGCTGTTGAAATTGAAAGTTGCGCATCGGGTGGTGGCCGCATTGATCACGAGATTTTGCGTCGAACCGAACGCGTATGGGCAAGCGACTGCAATGATGCTCTTGAGCGACAAATAATTACGCGCGGCACATCCATGTTGGTGCCACTTGAAGTTTTGGGTGCGCATATTGGTCCACCCACCGCACACACCACTGGTCGTCGGCAATCGCTTTCGTTTAGAGGCGTAACAGCCATGTTTGGACACATGGGTGTTGAGTGGAATTTGCTTACCCTGCGCGATGACCAACAAATACAGCTTCGTCACATCATCGACTTGTATAAACAACATCGAGAGTTGTTGCACAGTGGTGACTTTGTGCGTTACGACGTAACTTCCGACAACAGCGCGGTTGCTCACGGCGTGATTGCTGCCGACAAGCGCACTGCTTTGTTGAGTTACGCACAACTCTCCACTGCGCAAGGTCTTGTACCATCGCCGTGGAAAATCCATGGACTATTGAGTGATGTTGAATACACGGTTACATATGTGCCTCTTGATGACTCGAGAGAACACACGTCACTCACGATGACTGGCGCTCAACTTGGAAGCATTGGTATCCAACCACCAATGCTGTTCCCTGAATCCGCAGTTCTTATCTACTTGAGAAGCCAATAGGCTGAAGGCCTGTGAACTCTACTTCCGACGCAAAAACAACTCCTAAAATCACTGCGCAAGTGGTAGCCAAGGTGGCCCACTTGGCCAGGCTCGACCTGACCGAAGCAGAACTTGCTCTCATGACCACACAGTTGACAGGGATGCTCGACCATTTCGGCGACATCGACAAACTCGATTTGTCGGCCGTGACCCCAATGGCACAACCTTTCCCGATCAAAAATGTGTACCGCGAAGACGTTGTTGTGCCGGGCCTTGATCGTCAAGAAGTTCTCGACAATGCGCCTGCACCGCAAGACGGCCGTTTTCGCGTTCCGCCATCGAACGGATCCGAATCATGACAAGTGAATTTGTATCTGTAGTCGACATCGTCGGCTCAATCCGTGAAGGAAAAGCAACTGCATCTGATGTGCTCGAGCAACATCTCGCTCGCATTGACAAGCGCGAAACCGAAATTCATGCGTTCAATCATGTGATGGCAGAGTCTGCTCGCGCCAATGCAGCGAGTATCGATTCCGACTTGAAGGCTGGCAAAGAGCGCGGTCCTCTTGCCGGTGTACCAATCGCGCTCAAAGACAACATGTGCACTCGTGGTGTTCCAACTACATGTTCGTCCAAAATATTGGAAGGTTGGAAGCCGCCATACGACGCAACAGTCGTGACTCGTCTGCAACAGGCGGGCGCTGTAATTGTTGGTAAAACCAACTTGGATGAATTTGCAATGGGCTCATCCACAGAAAACTCTGCGTTCGGCCCAACACGAAATCCACTTGATACATCACGTGTTCCTGGTGGTTCAAGCGGCGGCAGTGCTGCAGCGGTTGCCGCGGGTTTTGCTGCTGCAAGTTTGGGTAGCGACACCGGCGGCAGTATTCGTCAGCCGGCTGCGTTATGTGGTGTTGTTGGAGTCAAGCCAACATATGGCATGGTGAGCCGACAAGGCCTCGTTGCGTTTGCCAGCAGCCTCGATCAAATTGGTCCGTTCACGCACACCGTTGCTGACGCAGCATTGTTGATGGAAGTTATTGGCGGACACGATCCGCTCGACTCGACTTCACTCGATCAACCAGTTCCTTCACTCACTGCAGTGCTTGGTCAGGGCGTGAAGGGAATGCGCATTGGCAGACTTGCCGACATGCCAGATGGCTGCGAACCAGAAGTGCTTGCTCGACTCGATGCTGCTTTTGCTGCTCTCAAGGCTGCAGGCGCAACTATCGTCGACATTGCATTGCCGTCGCTTTCGTATTGTCTCACCGCGTATTACTTGGTCGCTCCCGCAGAGGCTTCGAGCAATCTTGCTCGTTATGACGGAGTGCGCTACGGCTTGCGTGTCGAATCAGCAGATCTCATCAGCATGTATGGCGCTACTCGTGCAGCAGGTTTTGGCGCTGAGGTGAAACGCCGCATCATGTTGGGCACTTATGCGTTGTCGGCTGGTTATTACGACGCCTATTACGGCAAGGCGCTTAAAGTTCGCAGACTTATCGCCAATGATTTTGCTGCTGCGTACCAATCGTGCGATGTGATCTTGACTCCAACATCTCCAACGGTTGCGTTTCCGATTGGCGAAAAAACGAGTGACCCATTGACGATGTATCTGTGCGACATCTTTACGATTCCTACAAACCTTGCTGGTCACGCAGCAATGAGCGTGCCGTTTGGAACTGGTGCGCATTCGATGCCAGTTGGCGTGCAGATTCTTGCGCCAGCACTTGGCGAACCAACCATGTTCCGTGTTGCAGCCGAATTGGAGCGCGCATCATGAGCAACGCATCATCTGCTCCATCACACGCAACTGTTTTGCCAAATGGCTGGGAAATGGTGATTGGTCTCGAAGTTCACGTCGAGTTAGACACCAAGACCAAGTTGTTCTCTGCAAGTCCAAACCATTTCGGAGACGAGCCAAACACCAACATCGATCCCGTCACACTCGGTTTGCCTGGTGCGCTTCCTGTAATCAACCGTCGCGCGGTTGAGCTTGCAATCCGCCTTGGCCTAGCGCTCAATTGCACCGTGCAGGCAAGCACGTTTCACCGCAAAAACTACTTTTACCAAGACCTCGCAAAGGCGTACCAAATCACTCAGTACGACCAACCGATCAACATTGATGGATTCATGATGTTGCCAGGCGATGTGCGCATTGGTATCGAGCGCGCTCACCTCGAAGAAGACACCGGTAAGTCAACGCACTTCGGCGGCACAAGCGGCCGAATTCATGGCAGCGACTATTCGCTTGTCGACTTCAACCGTGCTGGTGTTCCGCTTGTCGAAATTGTTTCGCGCCCCGACATTCGCAATGCCGATCAGGCACGGCAATATGTTTCAGAATTGCGCAGCATCTTGCTTGCGGTCGGAGCCAGCGATGCAAAAATGGAAGAGGGCTCAATGCGCTGTGACGTCAACGTCTCGGTGCGCAAAGCAGGTGAGCCATTTGGTACTCGTTGCGAAATCAAAAACGTCAACTCCATTCGTGCAGTTGGCAAAGCAATTGATTACGAAGCTCGCCGTCAGGTAGATGTACTCGAATCTGGCGGAACCATTCGTCAAGAGACCCGTCACTGGGACGACTCTGAGGGGCGCACGCACACACTGCGCGTCAAAGAAGACGCCGACGATTACAGATACTTTCTTGAGCCCGATTTAGTGCTGCTTGATCCGGGCACCGAATGGGTCGAATCAATTCGTGCATCACTACCGATGTTGCCTGCCGCGCGTCGTGCGCGATTGTCACAACTCACTGGTGCCGACAAAGAAAGCGAAGCCGTGTACGTCATCGTCGAACGCGGTCAAGACGACTACGTGCAACTCGTTGCCGATGCAGGTGGCGAACCAGCGCGCGCACTCGTCTATGTGCAACAGGCATTTTCGGAAGCAGGTGCAAACCCTGAAGTGCCAGCAAAAGATTTGGCTGGTCTCACGCTGCTCGAACGCGATGCGAAAGTCACTGCGACACAAGCAAAAACAATTCTTTCCGAGATCGTTGCAAATGGCGGCG
>JBIIWI010000047.1:0-10573 GCA_044339005.1 Ilumatobacteraceae bacterium | reverse complement strand
TGGTTCCATTTTCTTTGGCTGCAGCTGACATCAATCGAAACTCTTCTTCAAATCGTCGATAACCAGTCGTCGCGCTCATACCGCGCTCAAATGCGAGCGTGCTGTTTGCGACCTTCCAACCATTGTTAACTCCACCAACCACGTTGTTCTTCGAGCAACGGGCATCAGTAAAAAAAACTTCACAGAACTCTGCAGTGCCATCTGGCTGCACGATGCCACGCACCTCTACTCCTGGTTGACGCATTGGCACCAACAAGTACGTGATACCTGCATGCTTTACGGCAGAGGGATCCGTGCGTGTGAGCAAGAAGCAATAGTCGGCATGATGTCCGCCGGTTGTCCAAACTTTCTGTCCGTTGATAACCCACTCGTCACCGTCAAGTACTGCAGTGGTCTTGAGGCTCGCCAAGTCGCTACCGCTGTTTGGTTCACTAAAACCTTGGCACCAGCGCATCTTGCCATTCAAAATCTGCGGCAAAAATTCTTTCTTCTGTTCTTCTGTTCCCCACTGCAAGAGTGTTGGACCTACGAGCGTGTCGCCAAAAAAGTCGGCGCGCATTGGAGCCTTTGCATTTGCAAACTCTTCCGCCAACACAACACCCTGCAATGTTGACAAACCTTTGCCGCCGTATTCGACTGGCCACGTTGCGCAAATCCAGCCACCTTCAAACAACTTCGTTGGCCACGCTTCATTGAATGCCTTGCGTTCGGCTGGTGACATCTCGAAGCCTTTGTCAAACCATCCCTTTGGAAGGTTCGTCTTCAGCCATGTTTGTACTTCGGTTCTAAAGGCCTCTGCCTCGGGGGTGTATTCGATCATGCCTCTATTCTGCCCGCTCACGAGCGCTCCAGTCCAAGCGCAAGTCATGCCAACGCAGTACGGCGTTAACAGAGCCGTGACAATTGACTCGTAGAATTACTTCATGATCAATGCGTTTCTAGGCAGCGCCACCGAGACGCTCGATATTGGGCGCATTCTGCTTGATCTGACAATTATTCTGATCGTGGCAAAAGTAGCCGCCGAGGTCTCTGACCGTATTCACGTGCCAGCGGTGATTGGCGAAATTACTGCCGGAATCTTGATCGGACCATCAGTCTTAGGTCTCGTCAATACCGGCGACATGCTGTTCTTTTTGGCCGAACTCGGCGTGATCATGCTGTTGATTCAAGTTGGGCTTGAGACCGACATTGTTGAACTCAAAAGTGTTGGTCGCGCGAGCATCTTGGTTGCAATCATTGGCGTTGTTTTACCAATGCTGCTTGGCTTCGGAGTCAGCTCCATGCTCGGCGAATCAATCAACACTTCCTTATTCGTTGGCGCAGCCCTCACGGCCACATCGATTGGCATTACTGCTCGAGTGTTTGGCGACTTGCGAGCACTTGCAACTGTTGAAGCACGAACCGTGCTTGGAGCAGCAGTTGTCGACGACGTACTCGGCCTGATCATTCTCACAGTTGTCACTCGTATTGTCGAGCAAGGAAGCGTGGGAATCGGCACGATTGCATCAACTATCGGACTCGCAGTTGGCTTCCTCGCCGTCACGAGCACTGTTGGTTTCACCATCTTCCCTCAACTCTTTGCACGCATCGCAAAAGGCGCGCGTTCGACTTCTACCGTGTCAGTGGTTGCGATTGGAATTGCGCTTGGTTTTTCAGTTCTCGCGGACATGGCTCATCTCGCACCGATCATTGGAGCATTTGTGGCCGGCCTTGCTCTGCGCCGCATTGCTACGCACGAACGTGTTGAACGAGATGTCTCTTCACTTGCGCAAATTTTTGTGCCAATCTTTTTCTTAAACATCGGCATCTCCACCAACATTCGCGCAATGGCAGATGCGCGAGTAATTGGAGTCGCATTGTTGCTTTCAGTTGTTGCAATCGCTACCAAAATTGCAGCAGCCTCTGGCGCGATCGGTTCGCGCGGCGACAAATTGACAATTGGCTTTGGCATGCTGCCCCGAGGCGAAGTTGGTCTCATCTTTGCGAGTATCGGTCTCAGCGTTGGAGCGCTCTCAGAAGAGCTTTACGGGTCAGTGCTTGTTGTCGTGCTCGTTACAACACTGATAGCGCCACCGTTACTGCGATGGAGACTCGGAACCCAAGCGCAGGCTATTGAAGACTCAACCGCACTGGCAATGAGACCACTTGAAGGTTGGGTCACGACCATCGATGGGCAAATAATTCTCAATGGCGCTCCCCCCGTACGTTCACTTGTAGAAATTGGTTTAGCTTCAGCGTCGCTCGCAATAGATGCACGACCAAGTAGCCAATTACTCGACTGGTTTGCTCTCCACCGCAATGCAACATTGAGCTGGGATGATGATGCAACGATTGGTTTGTTGCGCGTGTTGCGACATGGTTCGGCCCGTTCGTGGAGGTTCCTAGAAACCATCGGTTTCATCCAGCGCGCGCTCCCTGAAGTGTCTGAGGCAATGGCTGCGCGATCTAGTGACTCCACCGAACTTGACCCAACACATTCATTGCAGTTTCCTACCGTCGAAGCAATCTGCTCGACCCCGTATACGAGCACTGACGATCTTGTACTTGCAGCATTCGCAAAAGATATTTCGGACTCTGGCGCAAACGGGCAAGGCGCAATTGCGCGACTGGGGCTTGATCTCGCAACCAGTAAGTCGGTTTTGATGCTTCTTGAAGGTTCACAACTCTTACGCAACATTGTGCAAAGCGAACCGTTGCAGATCACGCCACGATTACTCGCACAAATTGCAAATCATCTCAAGAATCCACTACTTGTCGAGCAGTGTCGACAACTTGTTAGCGCACGACAAGATTTGAGCGATAATCAAAATTTGGCGTTGATTGAAATTGTTGCAGATGTGCAAGAAGTACTCGCCCATCCAGACCTCGTTGACTCAGAGTCAAACACTCTTGTAGAGAGTCGGCTTCAAGCAGCGCTAGCGCTCGCAACAGATGACGCGATTCGTGCGCGTATCACTCATGCACCAGCAAGTTACGCCCTCACACATACCCCTAGACAGCTACTTGACCACGCACTTCTTGTTGAACCAATGCCACGTTCGGGTGATGCACGAATCGTTGTCTTGCCTACGCAGAACACCGATCAGTGGTTGGTCAATATTGCTTGCCGCGATAGCTCTGCATTGCTGGCCCGCTTATCGGGTGCGCTGTCTTCGATTGACCTCAACGTAATCAATGCCGAGATTGCTACATGGGCGGATGGCGCAGTGCTCGACATCTTTACCGTGCGATCTGTAGTCGAGCCTCGGCTCGGTGCAGTATCTGACGCAGTGCATCGATCGCTACAGACACGAAACGTAAAAACATCTGGTGGTCCATACAAACTTGTTGTTCAACTTGATCACTCTGCTCATCCGTGGCACTCAATCATGCGCGTTGAAGGAGAAGATCACACGGGTTTGCTTCGCGACATCACAGCGACCTTGGCAAAACTCAAAGTAATTATCCACCATGCCCAAATTGGTACGGAGCACGGTCAAGTGCGCAACGTGTTTGAGGTTTCAGACGCACATGGCAGAAAACTTTCCGAACAAGCGTCAAATAAGATAATTCGAGCCTTGCGCTGACCAAAAGGCATCTCGGCATTGTGGGCCATGTCGTAGAGTATGTGCATGACTATTACAGAGACAGCCCCTGCCGGAACTGAGCGTTGGACTAACCAATGGAAAGAACTCTACGAAGAAGTCATTAATACCGGCCTGTGCACAGGATGTGCTGGCTGTGTGATTGCTTGTCCACACGAAGTGATTGGTTACAAGCACGAAGAGGGCAACTACAAGCCGTTCCATATTGAAGAGGAATTAGGTCTTGATAATTGCGGTCACGGCGAAAAGGGTTGCACGAGTTGCACCCGAGCATGCCCACGCTTTCGCACGTGGGAACCAGACGCCGACATGCATTTGTTTGGCAAAACACGCGACGACAGCGCGATGTACGGCCAATACAAGCAACTACTTCTTGTACGTGCCGCCGATGACAACGTGCACCAAAAAGGTCAAGACGGTGGTTTTGTCAGTGCAATGCTCATCTGGCTGATGAAGCACGATTACATCGATGCTGCACTCACCAGCTTCATGGAAGGCGACGGCACCTCGTGGAAAGCCTTGCCAGGAATTGCCCGTAACCCAGAAGATGTGCTCAAGGCCGCCGGAAGTCGTTACACCTATTCAGCAAACACTCTCGCGCTGAAGCAAGCACAAGAAGAAGGCCTCAGCCGTTTGGCACTTGTTGGTATGAGTTGCCAATCGTCTGTACTTCCAATCATGTGGAAGCGCAAAGTTGGCAAGACCGGCAAGCCATTCCTTTTCAATATTGGATTGCTGTGCTCAAAAACATTTGATGATGCAATCTTCGAAGAACTCTTTTTGGCAAAGTACGGCCTGAAAAAAGAAGAGATGGTCAAGATGAACATCAAGGGCGCCTTCCAGATCTGGATGAAGGACGGCTCATTCCATGAAATCGATTTGAAAGAATGTCATCAGTGGACTCGCGAAGGTTGCAAAACATGTCCTGACTTTGCTGCCGAACATGCTGACATCTCAACAGGTGGAATTGGTGAGGACAATGCATGGACACTGTGCATCGTGCGCACCGAACTCGGCGAAGAAGTAATGAACCGAATGATTGCCGACGGCAGTGTGATTGCACGCCCAGCCGAAGCTGATGCGACAGCAATGAAACTCTTAAAACTGCTCAGCACTGTCAGTCGTCGACGCTGGCCGGCAACCGCCAACCCTGCCCCACTCGTTGGCGTACCACCACCGAAGAAAAAGGCAGACGGAACGGTTCCTGCTGCCCACTAGGAAACGAGCGTGCCGCTAGAACACGAGCGTGCCGCTATTTCTTAGCTAAGCGCACCGCTTTCGCAAATACATCGTCAAGCATTTTTTCGGTGAGCTTGCCAGTAAACGTATTTTGCTGACTCGGGTGATAGCTGCACACAAGTGAGTATTTCTCGGCCTGCACGACAACACCGTGACCAAACTTTGGCCGTGGCTTAACACCCAACTCGTCACATGCGGCTTGTAGTGCAAACGCGCCGAGGCAAACAATGACTTTTGCTTGAATGAGCAACTCGAGTTCTTGTTGCAAAAATGGTGAACACTTCACACGCTCAACCGGCGTCGGCTTATTTTGAGGTGGTGCACACTTCACCGCTGCAGTTACCCATGCATCGTTGAGCACAAGCCCATCATTCACATCTACCGAAGTTGGTTGATTGGCCAAACCTGCAGTGTGCATTGCGCGATACAACCAATCACCGCTGCGATCACCAGTGAAAACTCTGCCAGTGCGATTTGCTCCGTGGGCACCTGGGGCAAGGCCAAGCACAATGATGCGCGCATTCTTGTCGCCAAACCCTGAAATTGGTTTGCCCCAATAGATGTCATCACGATATGCAGCACGTTTTTCGACCGCCACCTTGCGACACCACTTGACAAGGCGCGGACACTTTTCACATGCGTGTACTTGTGCCTCTAGAAGGCGCAATGTGGGGCTGCTGGCAGGTCGTGACACTGCATCGCACGATAGTTTGTGAGTGTCATGACTCGCGCAAAAAGCACCAAACCAACACTCATTTTGATGGTTCGGCACGGCCGTACCCCCACCACAGGCAAGGTCTTGCCAGGCCGCGCCAAGGGATTGCATTTGGCTGAAAGTGGTGTGGCGGAAGCCAACCGAGTCGCAGAGCGCCTGGCCGAGATCAAGGGCATCACCGCCGTCTATGCGTCACCACTTGAGCGTGCTCGAGAGACTGCTGCGCCAATCGGCAAGATTCTCAAACACAAAGTGCAGATTCATCAAGGTCTACTTGAATGCGATTTTGGTAAGTGGACCGGAGCGCAATTAATCGCGTTAATGAAAAAGCCAGAGTGGACGACGGTGCAAAAGGCTCCGAGTATTTTCCGTTTCCCTAACGGTGAGAGTTTTACTGAGATGCAATCGCGCATGGTCGGAGCACTTGATGACATCCGTGCGAAGCATCCCGGAGAAATTGTTGTGTGCGTCAGTCATGCCGACCCAATCAAAGCTGCAGTTGCGCATGCGATGGGCACCCATCTCGACTTGTTTCAACGCATTGTCATCAGCACGTGCTCGGTGAGTGCTGTTGCATATTCGATGAGCGGCCCAGTTGTACTCACTGTCAATTCGACTGGCGGGTCACTGAGCGAGTTGCGTCCTTCATGAGTGCGTTTTACGAATTTGATCAAGCCGATGCTTTTACAAGCGGCGCTATCGGTGAGCCTGGTTCGCGACTGTTTGTCATTCAAGTACGAGCCGACGGACAACGTGTGACTATGAAGTGCGAAAAGCAGCAAGTGGCTGCACTCGCTCAATACATGCGCCAATTACTTGCTGATGCACCTGATGCGGATGACCGACCAATCGTTGATGCAATGCAACTTTCTTCACCTATTGACATCGAATTCGTTGTTGGCACCGTGGGCATCGCCTATGACTCACGCAACGACCGCATGGTCGTTCAGATCGAAGAACTCGTTCCCACCAACGACGACAATGAGCCAATTGATGATGTTGACCCAGGTCGAGTGCGGGTGCAGATGAGCCGCGGTCAGGCAGCAGCATTTTGTGAACATTCAGACGATGTGGTGGCAGCAGGACGTCCTCCCTGCATTTTTTGCGGCCACCCGATTGATCTTGACGGTCACGCATGCCCACGAATGAACTAATTGAAATCCTGCTTCACGGGCAGGTCGAAGTTGTTTCACGCATGCCGCACAGCAGCAATGCAACATTTCTTGTGAACGTCACATGCAATGACAAAGAGGTTCAGGGAATATACAAACCACTCAAAGGCGAACGCCCGCTATGGGATTTCGAACCCGGTCTGCATCGCAATGAAGTTGCGGCTTACCGACTCTCTGAAGCAATGGGCTTAGGTATTGTGCCTCCAACAATTTTGCGCGATGGCCCATTTGGCGAAGGCTCTTTGCAACTTTTTGTTGATGTCGATGTTCAGCAGCACTATTTCACCATTTTTGAGCAACGCGAAGATCTGCACGACCGGCTGCGAGCAATGTGTGCTTTCGACATTGTTGCAAACAACACTGACCGCAAAGGCGGGCATTGTCTCATCGACGCAGAAGACCACATTTGGGCGATTGATCACGGCGTGTGTTTCTCCCCCGACTTCAAACTGCGCACGGTTATTTGGGAATTCGGTGGCGAGGAATTGCCAGACAACCTGCGTGCCGCCATCGAGCCGCTCATTGAGACTGTTCCTCTCGAAGTTTCCGCACTACTCAACAGCGAACAAGTTGTGGCTATGCAAGAACGAGCTCAGTGGATTTGTGAGGGTGGCGCATTTCCAATCGATCGCAGTGGCACGCGATACCCGTGGCCAATCCTTTGAGCGATTTCAATCAACTCATCGATCGAAGCGATCTTGATGGTTTGGTGCGCACGGTTGACGACCTGTGTTCAAGCCGCGATTGGTCTTCACTCTTGCAATTGCGCAACTCGTGCAGGCTCGCAACCGCAAGCGGCAAACAACTGTGGCCGGCTTCAACGCTTGCTGAATACCGCCTCGCCCTGCTCGCCCCTGCGCACATCGCCGCCAAAGTACTTGAAGAAGGCTCCGGAAGGTTTACTCTCGGACCACTCACCGAAGTCATTGCTCAGAGTCATCAGTGGTCAGATTTACAACACGAATTGCCACCTTCGCCAATTGCATCGTTCGTTGCACATGAGTGCGCAATGCGCGGGCAGCACATCGAAAACTCTGCCGACGTTTTTGATGCGCTCGAAACTCCACTCGAGTTGCAGTCATGGGAGCCCACCTACGAGCTTGCTGTCTATCGCGACAACTCTGCAGAGTTTCCGTCACCCGAGCTTCCGCCAACGTCAACCAGTCATGTCGTAACAGCTGCTACTTCGTCTGAGAGTGCGACTGTGCAGGACAATGCTGTCGTAGATGCAGTGCACCAACTTGTTGGTGCCTGGACCACTTCGTCCAATGGAACATTGCAGGTTGGTGCAGCACGCGGTGATGAAACTCATGCACTTGCATCTCTGGACATTTCATCGGCAACACTGCGCACGCTTCAGCCAACCCATGCATTGGCGTTGTTGGCTTGGGCCGGTGCAAGCGGTGGTGCATTTGGTCGGCGTCGCGGTGCCGCCGCAGGCCGTGACAGTGCATGGTGGTTGCTTGGCGCACTCTCGGGGCGAGCAGATCAATGGCCGCTCAAAAACGACGAGATTGGCGATGTGCTGAATTCGTTGAAATGGTGGTGGTTTGACGCAAATGAGTGCCCAACGGGCTGGCAATTGCAACTTGTGATCGTTGATGAGAAGCGCGGTTTATCTTGGGCGATCAATGCCAGAGACTCGGTTGCTTGACAACCAGAGCACGACCTGTGTAACACTCAAAATTCACAGCATTTAACGCAATCAGCCGTACACATCGTTGTAACACAAAAAACGAACAGGAGTCACGGTGACAGCATTAATGGAAGATTTACGAGCGGAGCAACTAGTGGAAGAATTGTTCACCGAAAACTTGGACAGGAACGCGACTGGCAATGACATGCGCAAACTGGCTATCAACATGGACAAGCGGTTTGATGCTGTAGACCGCCGATTTGACGCGGTGGACCGCCGGTTTGACGCTGCTGATCGTGCAACTAATGAGCTGCGCCACGATATGAACGAGGGCTTTAACCGAATCGAATATCGCCTCACCCATCACCTGATCAACAATGTTGGTTGGATGATCGCCACCAACATCGCAGTCTTTGGCACTGTTATTGCCTCGCTCGCATTCCTCTCGAGTTACCCCAAGTAGACAAGGCTTTACTCAGCAGAATCAGCGAACTTGAGTACAGATAACTATTTGTTCAAGCATTTCTTTTCATATTCATTTTTTTTGGAATCATCGATCCACCGAAGTTCAACTTTGCGCTCAATACTCGTTCCAATATCTTTTGTTACTGCACCGTATCCCTCGTATCTCATAGATACACGAACACCTTTCGCGACAAGATAATCAGAAACATTGCGGGCACGCGCCAGTGAAAGATTCCTGAGATATTCAGCTGAGTCAAAACCGTTTTTACGTGCGAATCCTGAGATAAGGACTAGTCCGCCACGTTGGGCCATCACTCTCGCAACGCGATCTAATTCTTGTTTATCTCTGGAATCCAGTATCGGCGAAGCAGGATCAAAAATAATTCCGTTCGACAATTTCTCACCGACCAAGACTGGTGCGGTAGATATCTTGCTGCTGACAACAGTCTTGCATTCAAGAACCGTAGGCGAACTAGGTTTTGGCGGAGCAACAGTCGTAGTAGTAGTCGTCGGAGCAACAGTCGTAGTTGTAGTTGTAGTTGTCGTCGTCGGAGCAAGAGTCGTAGCCGGGGCAACCGTTGTTACAGGGGCAGCAGGAGCAACAGGAGCGACTGGAGCAACAGGTGTAACCGTGACAGTCTTCGCGTATAGGTCTGGCCTGTAGGAATCACCGTTTGCATTCACCGCAATCAAACGAATTGTGGTGAGAACGCCATTAGTGAGTCCCGGAATAGTCAGTGGGCTTGTTGCGTTAGCAGGATTCAACGCGTTGTAAGTCACTCCCCCGTCGATGGAATATTTATAGTTCGTAATTGGAGAACCACCATTGGACCCACGCTCGAAAGCAATACTGGCTGAACCATTTCCGGCAGTAGCAGTTGCAGTTATTGGAGCGCGCGGAAGAAAAGAAGCATTTAAAGTGACTGACCCACTCGATTTTGGGTTGCATAAATTGTCGTTGCTACCCACTCCTGGTCCGATTGCATTCACCGCTCTGAGTTCAATGCTTACAGTCGGTGGAGGAAAGTTGAACGTTGTGAAGTTAAAAATAAATGGTCGTGTTGTAGTTGGCGGGTTAAATGCCGTCCATGTGCCGTTGTTATTGCGATATTCATAATTGGTGATGGGAGATCCACCGTCCGACCCCGGCGTAAAATTAAGCGACATTTGTCCCCACGAATCGTACGCATCGGTAGTGCTACCGCTCAGACTTGTTGGGCACTGTGGCGTGGTGCCGTTTGCTGATGCAACATGGCTCGACACCAATGGAACTCCAGAAGTGACAAAAACACCACTGAGTGCGATTGTGGCGGCAACTCGCAGCAGAAGACTTCCACCAACTCGCGTTCGATTGCCCCGACGCTGCGAAAGTGCCTCTTTGATACCAACAAATCTGCCAAGTTTCACGTGAGAACCTCTCATTTTGTTATTTCTTTGCGATATCTAACATTATTAGAGAAAGTTGAACAGTGTCTGCAACTGAAAATTTTTAACTAGGATTTATTTGTGACTGAGAAAAACACCACTCGTGAGCGATTGCTCAAGGCAACTGCTGTTGCTATCGACAAAGGCGGTGAAGGTGCGGTACGCATCCGGGATCTCACCAAGTCGTGCAATATCACTGCCCCATCGATCTATCACTTCTTTGGCAGCCGTGAAGGCCTGATTGATGAAGCTCAGGCATTTCGTTTTTCTCGCGGTCAACGCCAGTTGGGTGAAGCCTTTACTTCTGCTGTCCACACGTGTAAAAACAAAACCCAGT
>JBIIWI010000046.1:0-10650 GCA_044339005.1 Ilumatobacteraceae bacterium | reverse complement strand
TTGCAGCTGCTGGCGACTCATATAACGACACAGCGATGTTGGGCGCCGCAGATGCCGGGTTCTTGTTTCATGCTCCCGACAACATCAAAGCCGAGTTTCCACAATTTCAGGCACTCGAAACGTACGATGAGCTCTTTGCAAAACTTTGCACTGCCCTTGACTGCTAGAACGCAGTAGATAGCTCGCTCTAGTTAACTAGGTTGCTGCCTTCGCAAGGTTGTCCATGGTTATTTCCATGTTCTTTTTGTTATGCGTTGCACGGTCAGCAACGCCACTCACAACCTTTCCAAGAAAAGAGCTGATACCACCACGGTGATCAATCCAGCTTTGTGTCACTCTGCTGCCTGCAGAAGTCGGTTCAATTTCGTACACCCAATCACACCAGTTGTTTCCGAAGACCATTAATCCAAACGAAAACTTCTTTGGTGCATCGCATGCATTGACTACAACGTTTGTGCCCCACTTCTTCTTGCCATTTTTGTTTCGGCCCTTGAATATTGCTCCAACAGCTGGCCCAGTTGCTCCCTTCGCCCACTTGCCGCCTTGGTTTTCTGGCGACCATTCACCCATCCGAGGCAAGTCAGTGACGAGTGCCCACACTTTGTCAGGTGATGCAGAAAACTCTCGTGTTACCGAAACTGGTGCAAGTTGTGTCATTTCGCAACCATAGCAAAACAATTAAATACTTGAAAGGCGCAGTTCAATGTGCTGGTCCGGACGAATAAGTAATCCTTCAGTGGATGACAAACCAAGAGTCTGTGACCACCAGTTATCGGCGTCTTGAACATCTCGACCGATTTTGATGTGCGGCAAATCGCTCAAAAACTCCGAGCCTCCAATGATCGAGTAGTCATCCAAACTGACAAGATCCAACGACGATATTTTTTTACCGTTTCGCTCGAGCCAACCATGTGGAAGTCGATTGCCCACCTCAACCGATGGGCGATAATTACGAATGATTTCATCAGTGAGTGGCTCAAGCTCAGTTGTCGAGGTCGGAAGAATGTATCGATAACCAATTTGCAATCCAAGCATGTCGAAATGTGTCGCTTGATTCTGAATCGCTTGGTCCAGAACTTTCATAGCTTCAGCATCTTCGAGCACTCGATTGAGATTTGCAAACGCAACTTCTGTGTCTGGGTCAATTCCAAGAGCCATAAATACGTCGAACATTTTGAATGCATTATCCATGCTGGCTTGCGCATTTCGTTCGGCAATAGGCCGGCGCTCTTTCTCATACGTGTCCAGTAGCGCTACGTCCGCTACTCCAGCTTCGATTCGATCTATTTTCCACATCAAGTTATGAATATCGCCAATTCCGGTGTTGAGACCCATTCCTCCAGACGGTGGAAACCTGTGTGCAGCATCTCCTGCGAGCAACATACGACTCAACCGATATGAGTCAGCGAATTGTGATGTCATAGTCCAAGAAGATTGTCGAAGCACCGTAATTGTTGCGCTTGTTGGCGCAATTGCTTTACGAATCAACTGATCACATTCGGATGGAGAAACCTGCGCTTCAGCTCCTTCTGCAATTGGATACATATATACCCACTCGTTATCGCCTCCGTGCGAAATCAAAGTCCCACCTGCGCGAGGATCACAGATCCAATACAGAACGCCAGGATTTGAAGCAGTCAGTGATTTGAGGTCAGCCTTAAAGTGAACCGTTATAAATTTCTGCAAGTTGTCTGGACCAATCATCGAAATACCACACGCATTGCGAACAGTGCTTGATGCGCCGTCACATGCGATAAGCCACTTGGAAGAAATATTTTCGCTCTGACCATCTTTAGAAACGGTCGAGGTAATGCCATCACTACTTTCACTAAACGAATCCCAAGTCGATGCATATTCAACATCAATTCCACGATTTTTTAATTCAGAGACAAGCAGTGGCTCAAGCAGATGCTGGGAAAGGTTACGAAGTGGCGTTGGTGTAACGCCCAAATTGTCATCACCTTGTTGTTCGTATTGCAATGTTCCCAATACTTTTTCTCCGAGACGAGTCACCCAGTGAACAAGACCTGCTTTTTCAGGTGACTGGGCTGCACTACGAATCTTTTCCACATCGAGTCCGATTTGCCTCCAGATCTCAAAAGTACGCGCATTAATTACGTGGGCTGCAGGGGCACTTTGCGCCGTTGGTCGACGTTCAACGATCCGAACCGATAGTCCAAGTTCGTGTGCAATTAGCGCGCCGGTAAGCCCAACAGGTCCGGCTCCAACGATGAGAATGTCTGTTGCGTTATTGACCATGAGTCAGACCAGTGTCTAGAAAACACCTTCGTAACTGCCACCATCAAGTTGCAGATTCTGTCCGCTGATATATCCAGCCTGAGCAGAACACAAAAATGCACATGCATCACCAAATTCTTCGGGCTTTCCCAACCTGCCAGCCTTTATTGACTTAATTTGATCTGCACGGGCTTCCTCATAAGTAACACCACGGATTTGCATCACTATCTGAGCCATTTGCTCCTGGCGGTAGGTATCAAATCGTTCTGGCAGCAGTTGATTGACCGTGACATTAAATTTTGCAAGATCTTTTGAGAGCCCTTTCAAGACTCCAGTTAGTCCAAGACGTGGGCCGTGCGAAAGCGACATTGCCGAGTTCGGTGATTTAACCATTGCAGAACTAATCGCAACGATTCGACCGAATTTTCGCTCGCACATACCGGGAACAACGCGCTGCAAAAACATGAGTGGTGCAGTCAGGGCACGCTCAATAGATTCATGCAAGTCGTTTTCTGTAATGTCCTGAAACATTTTGGGTGATGGACCTTCACCGTTCAACAAGACAATGTCCGGAGAGTCACACGCTGCGATCAACTGCTCCTGAACCTCTGTTGTTGAAGAATCACCGACGACACCCTTGGCATCTACTTTGTACCTACTCGCAATTTCGTCAACGGCACGGTGCACATCGTCAGCCGTGCGACCGTTGATCACCACATTCACTCCTTCTCGGGCAAGGCTTTCGGCACATGCACGACCGAGTCCTCTGCTTGAAGCGAGCAATATTGCGTGGCGTTTTGCTATTCCGAGGTCCATGTCAGTTCCCTAAATCAATCCACGAGCTTCACGAGCTGCTGCAATTTCGAAAAGGTCAGGTTGATTAATGAAACTTTCTGGTTCCTTTGGCCCCCACACCGAAAATCCGGCCGGTCCATCAGCACCTTCCCAATCCCGTTTACAAAAATCTCTTTCCCATGCTTCGTCATCAGTGATCTGATCCATATCGGAGAAAAACTCAAACATGTTCCCTGAAGGATCAGTGAGATACCAAAAGATATTGGCGCCCAAATTGTGTCGACCAATTCCAACCACATTGGCATCTGGTCGTTCAGCCAGCACCGCCATACCCAACTTGCCAATTGCATCGACATCGTCTACCTCAAGTGCATAGTGATTGAGGTGACTGGTAAATCCGGGATGAATGAAGAAGTTGTGGTGATCAGATTCGCAACGCATAAATGTTGCTATCCCATTCATAATCTGATCCGAAACCCGAAATCCAATTCCATCAACATAAAACGCTGTTGCTTTCTCAAAATGCGGTGTTGCGAGCACAACGTGTCCAAGCCGGCGTGGTCGACGAGGTGCAGTCTCAAGTAATACCTCTGCTCGTGTGCCAACTCGCTGATTGCGTCCCGGCGAGTTAGAGACTCGTTCGGGATTTTGTTGTAATGATGGTGCCGCTCCAACATCAATTGAAATTCGGTGACCAAATATTGGATCAATACAACTCAGATTAGTTCCACTAATTTTTGACTCTACGCCCATCTCTCCAATACGTTGAGCAATCGCTGTTAAGTCGCTTTCAAACTCGCAACTTAAGTGCAGTGCATCAAGGTGGCGGTAGTCATCCTCGACCACAGTGATTTGTTTCTTTCGGTCATCGGTTCCAAGCACACCAGCAGTTGGACTATTGAGTCCGTGCCGTTCCCAGAATTCGCAAAGTTCCTGTGGATTCTTTACCGCTAAGTCAATGTCGAGTAATCCGTTCAGTGCCATGCTTATGCCCCTTTCACATAATCGCTGACTCGGCGACAATGATTAATCATCGTGCCTATGCCTGCGATAGTCGTTGTAATGATGTCGCCATCTTTAAGAAATTTGCCTTGAGCGGCACCAATGCCATCTGGTGTCCCAGTGAAAATAATGTCACCTGGGACCAGAGTCGTGATTCGAGACAAGTACTCAATCAGAGTTGGTACATCAAAGATCAAATTTTTAGTCGTATCACTTTGACGAATTTCACCATTGATGTCAGTCGTTAAGTGAAAGTCATCAAGATCTGAAAAGTGATCGGTTGAATAAACAAAGGGTCCGATTGGCCCAAACGTGTCAAAGGATTTGCCTAAATCAAAATGTGGCGGCTGTGCGGCAAATTGTGCAAACCGGTCAGATATGTCTTGGCCGATCGTCACGCCCGCAACGTGATTCCAAGCATTTTTCTTATCAATGTCTTTTCCACCGACACCGATGACCACAACTAGCTCAGCTTCGTAATCAACTCCATCTGAGCGCATCTCGATATCAGAGTTGGCACCAACTAAACAAGAAGGAAATTTGGTGAATACCAAGGGATTGGTCGGGAGTTGCATATTTGACTCATCTGCATGACTCTTAAAGTTGAGACCTACAGCAAAACTCTTTTGAGGCCTTGGAACCGGTGGACCAAGATTGACGCTTGAAACCTTGCCGGTTGGCACGGAGTCTTTCAGCGAATCTGAAAGCAGGTGCAACGATGCAAAAGACGAAATTGACTGCATTGGATCACTCGAAAGCACCCCTTTGCTCAAAGTCTCCACATCAAAATATGAATCACCTTCGACCAAGACAGCCCGGTCGCCAATATTTCCCAGAATAAATGACATAACGAGATACTACGACATCAAAATATTTGATGTCAAACTAAATGCTATGTTGCAGAGTATGGAAATCTCAGATCTCGTTGAACAAACAGTCGCTACTTGGTCGACCGAACGGCCTGACATTGACTTCACAGCAATGTCAACTGCCTTGAAAGTCAACCTTCTCGTCGCAAAACAACTTGAAATAACGAATCAGCACATGTTGGAACTTGGCGTCACGCTTGGCGAATTTGATGTGCTCGCAACTCTGCGCCGTCACGGGAAGAACGGCGTCTTAATGCCTACAGAAATTGCAGTGTTTGCAATGATCACGCCAAGTGGTTTAACCAATCGGCTTTCTCGTCTGGAGAAAATGGGACATATCGTGAGACTAAGCGACCCAAATGATCGCCGAATTTCACTTGTTCGGATAACCGCCAAAGGTCGCAGAGTTGCCGACCTTGGTATCGAATTCGCCGCTCAACATTCAGCCGACATTTTGGATGGAGTAAAGCCGGCGGATCTTGCAGCCTTTACGCGAGTAATTGATCAACTGATTCGAAACGTCGAAGACAAGACATCTACGTGTGTGCGAACAGGTGCGTTACATTAATAGCTAACAGTGATTTATGAAGTCACTTCAACGCATTTACTAAGTTGTCGAGCGTGACACCCATATTGCGAAGATTGTGCGTGGCACGGTCCTCCACTCCACTGATGTCCTTGCCGAACGGTGCAAATTGTTCCCAATGCGTCCCCGCAACCCATGCATGCGTCACACGACTACCGCTAGCTGTTGGTTCAATTTCGAATACCCAATCACATAAATGATTCTCTTTGTAATTGAGAACGAACACAAACTTATTTGGCGCATCACAAACGTCGACTATCACAGTTGCCTGCCATGACTTGTCACCATTCTTGTTGTTGCCCCTAAATTTTGCACCGACTGCGGCACACGAAGCACCGTCGAGCCACTCACCTCCTAGATTTTCAGGCGACCATTCACCCATGCGAGGCAAGTCAGTGACTAGCGACCACACTTTTTCTGGAGATGCTGAAACTTCTCGTACTACCGCCACTTTGTAAGTCATGAGAATTACTTTAATCACCTCAATGATTATTCAAAAATGTGCGCAACACTGCAAAGAAGGCCTCGGGTTCATCACGAAACACGCCGTGGCCAGAACCAGTAAAACGTTCAAATCTCACTAGATCCTTGGGCAGCGCATCCACAATGCGTTGCGCACCAACCATTGGTGTCACTGGGTCGAGCTCGCCGTGCGCGACAAGCACAGGTTCACGAACAGCGGCAAGCTCAGGCAACAGATTCATGACCGGCCCTTCGTTGTGATTGAAATGCGTTAGGACATCATTGTTGTTAATCGTTCGCTTATTCAAAAAGTGATTTCCTGGTGCTTGCGTATAAAGCGGCCCACAAATGGTTACGTATTTGACAACAACCGCAGCCATTGCCTCCGGGGTCGGTGCTTCCCAGAACTCGCGCGCAGTTGCTTCGGCTTCTGGACCACCCAATCGACCAAACATTTCGTACACCGCAACACGATCTTTATAAGCAGCTGTGCTCAAAAAGACATGTCCACTAGCGAACCCCGGATGTCGTGAAGCAATTCGTTGAGCAACAAAGCCACCGAAACTCAATCCCAACACAAATGGTTTTTCTATGCCCAGTGCAGCACACATCTCGACCACATCATCGGCCCAACGATTGAGATTCCATTTATCTGGCGTACTGCGGTCACTTCTGCCGTGTCCGCGGTGGTCGTAATACAACACCTGACATGTGTCGGTCATGGCAGAGAACGCTGGCTTAAAGCCGTTGTGGTCACCACCTGGACCGCCGTGCATCACGATCAAAGTTGGGCGCTGGCGCATCGCATCGCCGTCGGGCGTCAGCCCAACTCCGTCGATGTCAAACCACAACCGAGTCCCATCGACCAATTGCACATGCATGGGCACATCCTACAAATCGACAGTTCCTCTCATTGTCCCCAACTTTCACAATTTTGTGCATCGCTGTACGATCACTTGCACCATGCGCGCATTATTCAAGCCGTCCGCCGCACCCGGCCTCGAGATGATTGAGTGTGCCGAACCAACCCCTGGTCCATACGACGTCAAGATTCGTGTTGAAAAAACTGGTATCTGTGGCACCGACTTACACATTGATTCTTGGGACGCGTGGGCTGCATCTGCTGTCAATGCCCCACTTATCATTGGTCACGAATTTTCTGGTCGCATTGTCGAAATGGGCTCTGAAGTAGAAGCTCTCGAGTTGGGTGCACTTGTTTCTGGCGAAGGCCACATTATTTGCGGAACATGTCGCAACTGTCGCGCAGGTCGACGACACATGTGCAAAAACACGTTAGGTATTGGAGTCAATCGCGACGGAGCATTTGCCGAATATGTGGTCATCCCTGCGAGCAATGTTTGGGTGCACTCCGATGCCGTTGACGCCGAACTCGGCGCAATCTTTGACCCATTCGGTAATGCTGTTCACACTGCACTGACCTTTCCTGTTGCAGGCGAAGACGTACTCATAACTGGTGCTGGACCGATCGGCTTGATGGCCGCCAAAGTTGCACGACATGTTGGCGCGCGGTTTGTCGTTGTGAGCGATATCAACGAATCAAGACTTGCGCTTGCTCGCACTATGGGTGTTGACGTTGCAGTCAACCCATTAACTTCGTCAATTGCGGCGACACAACAGACACTCGGCATGAAAGAAGGCTTCGACGTTGCATTCGAGATGAGCGGAGCGCCAACTGCCCTGCCAGACATCTTGGACAACCTGAGTCACGGTGGTCGCGTTGCGGTGCTCGGCTTGCCCAGCAAAGAGATTTCGATTAACTGGGCAAAGCTCGTCACCCACATGATCACCATCAAGGGCATCTATGGACGAGAGATGTTCGAGACTTGGTATGCAATGAACTCACTGATTCAAACCGGGCTCGACATTCGTGACGTCATCACCGATCGCTTTCCAGCCAACGACTGGGAGAAGGCTTTTGCTGCCGCTCGTTCGTCGAACTCCGGCAAAGTCGTGATGGATTGGTCGTAGAGCAAAACCATGTACGCAAGTGTTAAACAACAATTAAAAAAGACTCTCGACGAGATCCAATCGGCAGGCCTCTATAAGCGCGAGCGACTGCTCGATTCACCACAGGCTTCGCATGTTTCGAGCAGCAGCAAAGATCTGATCAATTTCTGTTCCAATAATTACATCGGACTCGCCAATAACCCCGCAGTGATCGCTGCAGCAAAAGAATCTCTCGACATCAATGGCTTTGGCATGGCAAGTGTGCGCTTCATTTGTGGAACACAGTCACAACACGACGAACTCGAATCACGACTTTCTACACTGCTAGGCACTGACGCAACGATTTTATTTCCTTCATGCTTTGATGCAAATGGTGGAGTCTTTGAAGTACTCCTCGACCAAGACGACGCGGTTATTTCTGATGAGTTAAATCACGCCTCAATCATCGACGGCATCAGGTTGTGCAAGGCAACTCGCTACCGCTTCAAAAACCGCGACATGGCAGACCTCGAAGCCCAACTTGTTGCAGCGCGTGGCGCACGACGAACACTCATCGTGACCGATGGCGTCTTCTCAATGGATGGTTCGTTTGCTCCCCTTGAAGAAATCTGCGATCTCGCAGACAAGTATGAAGCAATGGTCATGGTGGACGACTCGCATGCAGTTGGCTTCATCGGTGCAACAGGTGCAGGTACTCCAGAAATGTTTGGGGTTCGCGATCGAGTCGACATCATCGCTGGCACGCTCGGTAAAGCGCTTGGCGGTGCATCGGGTGGCTACATCTCTTCCCACCAAGAAATTGTTGACTTGTTGCGCCAACGTGCACGGCCATATTTGTTTTCTAACTCCATTCCACCGACCGTGGTAGCTGGTTCACTGGTTGCCCTCGACTTGGTCGCCCAAGGCAATTCAATTCGAGAAACTCTTCGCGGCAATGCCAAATATTTCCGCGATCAAATGGAATCTGCTGGTTTCACACTTCTTCCAGGCGAACATCCAATCGTTCCGGTGATGTTTGCTGATGAACACGAAGCGGTCCGCATGGCTGCAGAACTTTTCAAACTTGGTATCTACGTCGTTGCATTTTCTTACCCAGTCGTGCCAATGGGCAAGGCACGCATTCGTGTGCAAGTGTGTGCAACGCATACCAAAGCCGACATTGATACTTGCGTCGCTGCGTTTATTTCCGCGCGCAACGCATAATTGCTTTACGACTTGCGGATAACTCCGTCTTTCATAGCAGCTGCGGCAACTGCTGGGGCAACCCGTTCAACGATTGTTCTGTCGAACACCGATGGCACAACAAAATCTGGCGACAACTGGGCATCGGTTACCGACTCAGCGATGGCGATTGCGGCGGCCAATTTCATACCTTCAGTGATGTCTGTTGCATTTGCATCAAGTGCGCCTCGGAAGATGCCAGGGAATGCGAGCACGTTGTTGATTTGGTTTGGATAATCGCTGCGACCCGTTGCCATAACGGCAGCTAAACCATCTACCTGCTCTGGACGAATTTCGGGATTCGGGTTTGCCATTGCAAACACAATTGGGTTCTTTGCCATTGAACGCACATCAGCTGCAGTAATGAGATCTGGACCACTCACTCCAACAAAAACATCTGCACCTTTCATGACATCACTAATAGTTCCCATTTTGCGCGACGAGTTTGTATGTGCTGCAAACCATTCTTTTGCAGAGTTCATTTCACCTCTACCGGTATAAATTGCACCAACGCGATCGCAACCAATGACATCGCCGATACCAGCGTTAAGAAGAATTTTGCCAATAGCAACACCTGCCGCGCCAACACCAGCGATAACAACTGTGAGGTCTTCCATTTTCTTTCCGGTGATCTTCAATGAGTTCCACAACGCGGCCAATGTGACTACTGCTGTTCCATGTTGATCGTCGTGAAACACGGGAATGTCAAGACTCGCGCGCAGACGTTCTTCAATTTCAAAACACTCAGGTGCTTTGATGTCCTCTAAATTGATTCCACCAAATGTTGGTGCAATACGTTGCACGAAATCAACAACTTCATCAGCGGTGCGAGCATTGATGCAAATCGGGAAACCGTTAACTCCACCAAACTCTTTGAACAGCAGTGCCTTACCCTCCATGACGGGCATCGCACCCTCTGGACCGATGTCGCCAAGTCCGAGCACCGCAGTTCCATTGCTCACGATGGCAACGGTGTTTTTACGAATGGTGTATTTATGTGAGAGCAACGGATCTTTTTCAATTGCAGTGCAGATACGAGCGACACCCGGCGTGTAGGCCATTGACAGATCATCACGATCATTTACAGGTGCCGTACTGATGACTTCAATTTTTCCGGCCTCATGCATGCGGAAAGTTCTGTCCCACCAATCCAGAACAGTTACGCCATCAAGTTTTTGTACTGCAGCAACGATTGCATGTTGATGCTCTTCATTGCGACAATGAACAACAAGGCTGCGACGAAGAACCGGACCACGAACATCAAAACCATCGAGAGCGCCAATGTTTCCACCTGCTTCACCAATAGCGGCACACAATCGCCCAAGGGTGCCGGGCACATTGTCGAGCTGACAATCAAGAGCGATAGAAAAAGCGGCGTTAGGGAGGGTAGACATATGACCCTCTACGCTACGGACTTCGCGTCCGCCAAACTACCGAGCATTATGCGAATAAGCCGAATCTCCGGGGCGCCTTAAATGGCAACAGTGAGCGCGTCGTATTCGAAGACCC
>JBIIWI010000097.1:0-3054 GCA_044339005.1 Ilumatobacteraceae bacterium | reverse complement strand
CGATCTTCCGTACCACGTGATGGGCAGCGATGCTTCGGGCGTTGTGTTACGTGTTGGCTCGGCAGTCCGCAACTGGAAGCCAGGCGACAAGATCACGGTGCATTGCAATCATGTCGACGATCAAGATCCAACTTCGCACAACGACTCGATGCTTGGCAACAACCAACGCATCTGGGGTTATGAAACAAACTTTGGCGGCCTCGCCGACTTGTCGGTGGTGAAGGCAAACCAGTTGATGCCGAAACCAGGACACCTTTCATGGGAGGAAGCGGCGGTGAATGCGTTGTGCAACTCAACGAGCTATCGCATGCTCGTGTCGAAGAACGGCGCCAACATGAAACAAGGCGATGTCGTTCTGATCTGGGGAGCATCTGGTGGAATTGGTGCATATGCATTGCAATACGTGCTCAATGGTGGCGGTATTCCGGTTGGCGTTGTGAGCTCACCAGAAAAAGCACAAATCTTGCGCGAGATGGGTTGCGAAGCCGTGATCGACAGAAAGGCTGCCAACTACAAGTTTTGGAATGACGACAACACGCACAACGAAAAAGAGTGGCGCCGTTTCGGTGGCGACATTCGTGCGCTTGTTGGCGAAGATCCGGACATTGTGTTTGAACACCCCGGCCGCTCAACGTTTGCAGCGTCCATGTATGTGGTCAAGCGCGGAGGAATTGTTGCTACATGCGCAGCTACCAGCGGCTACATGATGGAGTTTGACAATCGCCATTTCTGGATGCGACTGAAGCGACTCATCGGTAGTCACTTTGCCAACTATCGAGAAGCGTGGGAAGCAAACCGCCTCATTCAAAAGGGCATGATTCATCCCGTGATGTCACAAGTGTTCACACTCGACCAAACTGGAGAAGCCGCATATCAAGTGCACAACAATATGCACGAAGGCAAAATCGGCGTGTTGTGCTTGGCCCCTCGCGAAGGCATGGGCATTGATGACCCAGCATTGCGCGCCAAAGTTGGCGAAGACAACATCAATCGTTTCCGGAGGAAATAGTGATACTCACTGAAATCGATCACGTTGCCATTGCAGTGCACGACCTTGAAGCAGCGATCAGCTATTACCAACGAGCCTTTGGCGCAACTGTTGATCACCGTGAAGTGGTTGAGTCTGATGGGGTGGAAGAAGCATTGCTAAAAGTCGCTGAAAGTTATATTCAGTTGCTCACACCAACACGTCCAGATTCTCCTGTTGCAAAAGCGCTCGAAAAGCGTGGCGAAGGCTTGCACCACATTGGTTACCGCGTTGCCAATTGCGCCGATGCGCTAGCCCAAATGATTGCAGCTGGGGCCACTCCGCTAGACAAAACACCACGCCCTGGCAGCCGCGGCACCACTGTTGCGTTCATTCATCCAAAGGGAAGCTTCGGCACACTGATCGAACTCGTTCAGGAATAGTTGTGTCATCGGCGGGTTTAGAACTCGCGACCATAGTGAGTGCACTTGTCGGGGCAGTAGTTGCGATGCGTCGCAGCAGGCGAGCACAACGAACGATTACAAAACTTGATGCTCTCGCACTCCGCAAACCAATTAACAATGCTCCAGTTGCAGTACTTGGCGGGTTGCTTGGCGCGCTCACGTTTGACAGGTTTGGCTTCTCGCTCGAGATGGTTGCCTACGGACTCATGATCGCAATGTGCATTGAGCAATCAATTATCGACTATGCAACACATCGGTTGCCCCGCGGCGTCACATTTCGTGCAGCAATTGTTGGTGGCCCACTGCTGGCTTTGGCAGCAATCAACCATGATGACAACGGCCGCATTGGCGTCATGTTCGCAAGTTTCATCGTCACGCTTGCACTCTTTGCATTGCTCGCAGCCTTCAGTAAGGGCGGCATTGGTGGTGGCGATGTACGCCTTGCACCCATACTCGCCATGTTTCTTGGTTGGCTTGGCGCGTCACACGTATATATAGGTCTAGGTAGTGGGTTCATCCTTGGCGGTGTTGTGGCTGCAGGAATGCTTATTACACGTCGTGCAAAGACTTCGACTCGTATCGCGTTCGGCCCATTTTTGTGCATTGGCGCCGTTGTCGCAGTGTTTGTCCAGTAGGTTTTTGCCATGCAAATACATCTCGTTGACGGCACATATGAGTTGTATCGCCAGCATTTTGGTCAGGCCACACGCCATTCCGATCCACCACCGTTTGCCGGCACCATTGGTGTTCTCACATCAACAATTCAGTTGCTACAAGACGGCGCTACGCATATCGGCGTGGCAACAGACCACGTGATCGAAAGTTTTCGCAACGATTTATACGACGGCTACAAAACAAGTGAAGGCATGGAGCCCGTTTTGCTTGAGCAGATTCCGATTCTCGAAGACGCGCTGCGCGCCATGGGCGTAACGGTTTGGGCAATGGAAAAGTATGAGGCCGATGATGCACTTGCATCAGCTGCTGCTGTGGCATGTGAAGACCGCACGGTGCACAAAGTACTGATCCTTACTCCCGATAAAGACTTAGGTCAGTGTGTGCAAGGTAAAAGGGTTGTGCAGTTTGACCGCCGCAACAACATCATGATTGATGAGGCTGCAGTAGTCGAGAAGTTTGGTGTTGGCCCAAGTTCCATTGCCGACTATCTGGGTTTGGTTGGCGATTCCGCCGATGGCTTTCCAGGCTTGCAAGGCTGGGGTGCAAAGAGCGCATCAACTGTGCTGGCCAAGTATCTATCGATTGACAGCATCCCAGATGATCACAACCAGTGGATCACTGACGGCGTGACGGTGCGAGGAGCCGAAAAACTCGCAACCACATTGCGTGACAATCGCAAAGAGGCTGCTCTGTTTAAACAACTTGCAACCCTGATTACCGATGTACCAGTTGGCGATGTAGGCGATTGGCTGTGGACGGGTCCAACTGATCGTTTTGAGAAAGTGGCACAAGATCTTGGTGCACCACAACTTGTTGACCGCCTCCGCCGACTGAAGTGACGGCCAGGTGGTCTGCGGCACTCAAACGTTTCCGATGAAGGCTGCTGTCTTCCGACTCTGACCTGATTCTCGGGCGTCCGTTGCACAGGACCCGACCGCCACCTCACTC
>JBIIWI010000096.1:0-3155 GCA_044339005.1 Ilumatobacteraceae bacterium | reverse complement strand
AATCCTTATATCGCCGCTACAGGCCCCGTCGCTTTGACGAACTCAAAGGTCAAGAGCACGTGGTTCGTGCGCTGCAAAACGCCGTCATTAACCATCGCGAAGGCCAGGCATATTTGTTTTCTGGCCCTCGCGGCACCGGCAAAACCTCAACCGCACGCATTTTGGCCAAGGTTCTTAACTGCGAAGAGCCCGAAAACGGTGAACCGTGCGGCATTTGCAATTCATGCGGGGCGATCGACAGCGGCAATAGTTATGACGTTCTCGAACTTGACGCCGCGAGTAACAACGGTGTTGAAAACATGCGTGACCTCATCGAGCGTTCGTCGCTCGGCAACCCTGGCCGACACCGTGTCTTTATTTTGGACGAAGTGCACATGCTTTCGAAGCCGGCAGAAGCCGCGCTGCTCAAAACACTTGAAGAACCACCACCACACGTGGTATTTGTGTTGGCCACCACTGACCCACAAAAAGTAAGCGAGACAATTCGCAGTCGTACTCAACACTTGCAGTTTCATCTGTTGCCAATGAACGATCTTGATGAGCATGTGAGATGGGTAATTCAAGACGCCAACCTCAAAGTGAGCGAAGCCGCAATTGCTCAAGTGCTTTCGCAGGGCGGTGGCTCAGCGCGCGACACGCTGTCGGCACTCGAACTTGTTGCTGCAGGTGGCGGCGAAGCAGATGAACAACTTTCGCCTGATGAGTTTGTTGAAGCCATTATCGATAGAGACCCAGGCCGTGCACTCGGAGCAACTGCTGCTGCGATTCAACGCGGCGCCGACCCACGCATGTTGGCTGAGGAAATTGTTCGTCAACTACGCGAATGCTTCTTGTCGCTCATGGCACCCGACTTGGTGCAGTTGCCAGAGCAACGCAAAATCCAGATTGCTGAGCAAGCGCGCCGCATGGGTGCCAGCACGGTGGTTCGTGCCATCGAGGTGCTCGGAGAAATTTTGATCGAGATGCGACATGCTCCAGACGCGCGACTATTGATTGAAGTTGCACTCGTCAAACTCACCAGTGTCAACAACGCCAATGACAACTCGTCCTTGATTGCACGCATCGAACGTCTCGAGGCTGGCATCACCCGAGATGCAAGTGCACCAATGGTGCGACCCGCACCAATCAATGCTGCAACCGGCAAAGTCCAACTAGGCGGCAAAGCAACAGTTGCAGTAGCCGCACCAAGTGCTGGACCATTATCCGATGATCAGCTCGTGAGCCAATGGGCCGATGTGGTGTCGGGTTTCAAGGCATTAGCGAGGGCAGTGTTTAGCGCAGTGAGTGCAGTGAGTTGCGTCGACGGTGTGCTGACAGTGAGCGCGCCGAATGATGCTCACCAACGTAAAGCCCAAGAACATGTGGCGGCTGTTGAAGCTCAACTTTCTTCAGTTACCGGCCGCAAGATCACGATTGCCTTCAGTGCACCAGCAGCCAAACCAAGTGTGGCCGCACCTGCTCGTGCAAAGGCACCTGTTGCAACCGATGAACAGATCGCTGAAGCAGTGTTTGAAGATGTAGATCCTTCGCAGCTCACTAGCGCGCCAACAACCAAGTCGACAACGACTTCTTCGGTTGAAGAACAACTCGCTAAAGCATTTCCTGGATCAAAATTGGTAGAGAAGCCAAAGAAAAAGTAGAACTTTGTCTAGATTGATTTCTCTCGCGTTATGAACTCTGCCTACACACCCCCAATGCAAGCATTGATTGATGCACTTGGGCGTCTGCCCGGTGTTGGCCCAAAGGGTGCGCAACGTATCGCTTTTCATTTACTCAAGAGCGACTCTGCGGATGTCGAACGGCTCGCGCATTCGATCACCGAAGCAAAAGCATTAGTACGTTTTTGTGATCGATGTTTCAATTTTTCGGATGGGCCAATTTGTCGCATCTGCGACGACGATCGCCGCGACGGTTCAATGCTGTGTGTAGTTGAAGAATCACGCGACATTATCGCCATCGAAAAAACCGGCGAGTTTCGTGGTCGCTATCACGTGCTCCTAGGTGCAATGAACCCACTTGAGGGCATTGGCCCAGAGCAACTCAAGATCCGTGAATTACTTGCGCGACTTGACTCCGAGGGTGTCAAAGAAGTGATCTTGTGTACAAACCCAAATACCGAGGGCGATGTGACCGCCATGTATTTGGCGCGACTGTTAAAGCCGCTTGGTTTGCGGATTACGCGCATCGCAAGTGGCTTGCCTGTTGGCGGAGACTTGGAATATGCAGATGAACTCACTCTGGGTCGCGCCCTTGAGGGCCGACGCGAAATGCCAGGCTGAGTAGTTCTGCAGGTTGTTCAGTTTTTTGCGGGGTAACGACGCCATGCAAATGGCGCGTTGATAACAATTGCGAGCAACACCAGTAGCAATGCATTCAACAAAACCGGTCGCCAAATGAACGTATACCCAAGTTCGGTAACCGCTTCGCCACCAATCACTGCAGTTAACGCCGTGCCACCACTTGGTGGATGCATATAACCAAATCGAACCATCAAGCCAGCATGTACACCGACTGCGATACCGACAGCAAGAGCTGTGTTGTCGATGAGTTGCGCTGACAGAACGCCCAAAAACGCAGCAACGCAATGGGCGAGAATCAGCGGAGCTGGTTGCGCCGCTGGGGCAGTTGGCATCGTAAACAGAATGACTGCTGACGCTCCCATCGACAGCGCAAGTATTGGCGCGACACTGTCAAGCAATGCTTCGCTAACCAGCCAGGTAATTGCCACGGCCAGTGCTGCACCGACTGTGCCAATCAATGCGTCTTTGTTACTTGCTTTCGGCGATGGGAAAAATTTCACTAGACGGTGCGTACAACGAGGGCGTCACCTTGTCCGCCGCCACCACACAATGCTGCTGCACCCATGCCACCACCGCGGCGCTTGAGTTCGTGCAACAAAGTAAGTGCCAAGCGATTGCCACTCATGCCGATTGGGTGTCCGAGAGCGATAGCTCCACCATTGACGTTGACAATGTCATCAGAGATGCCAAGTTCTCGCATCGATGCGATGCCCACTGCAGCAAAAGCCTCGTTGATCTCGAACAAGTCAACATCAGAAACTTTCTTGCCAGCGCGCTCAAGTGCGCGCAAGATGCTGCGACTTGGTTGGTGCAATAACGATGCATTGTCTGGGCCAGCAACCATGCCGTACGAAA
>JBIIWI010000045.1:0-11068 GCA_044339005.1 Ilumatobacteraceae bacterium | reverse complement strand
ACGACGACGGACTCCCCGGTGCTACCGAGCCAGGCCCATGGCTTGCTGCAGTTTTCGTCATTCCAGAAGCCCGCAAACTTGGAGTTGGCTCCGCACTCGTCGATCACGTTGTGATCCGCTCCCGAGAGCTCGGCTATTCGGAGATATTTCTCTACACCGATCACCAACAAGATTGGTATCAAAAACGAGGTTGGACATATACGCGCGACACTCTGCTCAACGACATGAAACATGTCGTTATGCGCAACGCGATCTAATTTAAAGAAGCGTTACTTCAGACTCCAGCGCACTTCAATCGTCACTGAAACTTCTTGGAGTCCAAGATCAATCTGGGTCGGTGCACTCTCGGTGGCACCCACCGCTTTGTCGGCTGTCAACGTTGGCACAAAGTTTGCTGGCGCCGATACCTCTGTTACGTAGACGACATCACCCAAGTCAACATCCAGCAATTTGGCATATGCCTCGGCTTTGCTCTTGGCAATCGACACGGCCTTGTCGCGAGCATCGCCCGCAGCAGCGTCGGTGTCGAGCAATGTCGGAGTCACAGAACTGATCTGCAACGCATTGCCACCAGCCGCAACAACTGCATCCACAACTTCGCCAGCCTTTGCTGCGTCGCGCAGTGTCACCACAAACACTTGCTGACCCCGATACCCCTTCAATGATGTTGTGCCATCAGCGAGATAGTCGTATTCCGGATACACCGTTGCGTTCTGAGTAGCGATGTCGTCTTTTGCTACGCCTTGAGCATCCAGAGCATCTCGCACCTTTGCAGCCGCATCACTTGTCTGTGATACTGCAGTTGCAGTCGAGTCGGTGAGAGCAGTTACCGAGAAATTGAATGAAACGCCGTCTGGTACGACTTTGATCGTGCCTGTCGCCTGCACTGTTACGCCTCGGTCAGTTGAAGCTTGGACCACCATTGAGTGGTCATCATGGTCTCTACCACCACATCCGCTGATAGTTGCCATTCCAATAGCCACAACACCTACAACTGCGATCACTTTGGGGAGTGTTTTCATAACTACAGTCTGCCCCATGGAACAACTCGATCCCGACAAGCTAAAACTCTTCTCTTTCCTGCTTTTTAGCAAGCTTGAAGGAGCCGTCACGTCGGGCATGGTGCATTTGGGTGACCAACTCGGTTTGTATAAAGCTCTCGCAGCGGCGACCCAACCAATGACTACTTCACAACTTGCGCACGCTACACAATTGAATGAGCGGTGGGTTCGCGAGTGGTCATACAACCAGGCTGCTGCAAAAATGATTTCCACAATCAACAAGCCGACATCGACAACAGCATCTACACCAGCGATTGATGACGACTCGTTCTATTTGTCGCCAGAGCAAACCGCAGTGCTTGCCACCGACACTCACCCAGCATTTGGAATGGGCATGTTCCATCGGCTGCCACAAACGATGGAATCACTCAAGCGAATGCCCGAAAGCTTTCGCACTGGCATTGGCCACAACTACGACAGCCACGGACCAGAAGGCGCGGTTGGAATCGAGCGCAGTTTCGAACCTTGGACAAATGCAAATCTCATCTCAGCAGTACTCCCCGCGCTCGACGGCGTTACGAAGGTTCTCGATGCTGGTGCAACTGTTGCCGACATTGGTTGTGGTGCTGGTGGTGCAGTACTACTCATGGCTAAAGCATTTCCACAGAGCAACTTCACTGGTTACGAGATCAGTCAGCACGCACTCGATCGCGCTGCTCAAAAACTAAACGATTCGAATCTCACCAATTCTCGCTTCAATGATGCGCGCATAAACCCACTTCCCGCCGACAACTCCGTCGACTTCATCACCACGTTTGATTGTATTCACGACATGACACACCCTGCCGAAATGATGCATGCCATTCGTGAAGCACTCAAACCAAATGGAACATGGTTACTCGTCGACATCAAAGCTCACGACTCGTTTGCACTCAACATGCAAAAGAACCCAATGGCTCCCCTGATGTACGGCATCAGCGTGTTGTCATGCATGTCATCAGCCATGTCGGCACCGGGCGGTGCTGGGCTTGGCACGCTTGGTCTCTCGGCAACTAACGCCGAATCAATGGCCAAAGCCGCAGGCTTCTCACACTTCCACAAACTTGACATTGACCATTCGGTTAACGCCTTCTACGAAATACGGCCGTAGTCACTACGGCAACACACCACTAATATGTAGTGCACAAGCGTTCGTAGCTCAATGGATAGAGCATCTGACTTCGGATCAGAGGGTTGGCGGTTCGAGTCCGTCCGAGCGCACCATTGTTTATATGGGTTTGACCGAATCTGGTGAACCACTTCAGTGTTGAGGTCACAACAAAAGGTCACAACACGAATTGAGCAGGCCCCAAAACACTCAACCGGGGTCTGCCGAGCCACCCCACCCCTCTATATGGAGTCCTAAGTACGAATCTGCCAGGTGAGCTGCTTAGAAGTTTTCTTGCAAACAAAGGTCTTGCTCCCAACTTTACGAACAACCCCAGCACTCTGGCATCGCTTTCCAATAAGCGAAGGTGGCAGAACAGTAGTCGTGGTCGTTGGTAGCACGGTTGAGGTTGGTGTTTTCACGGTCCAATTACCCTGCGCGAAAAACAGTTGAGCCCCACGAATGGTCTCGACCATTTTTGATTTGATGCATGGTTTCGTCTCGAAACTAGCATCAGATTTTTTTGTCCTTGATCCATCCTTAAAGTAGAACGTTGGAAACGACAGATACGCGGCTGCACCGATGAGCGCTTTGCATTGCTTTTCATTGTTGGCTCCGAAGTACTCCACCCAACTATGAAGGTTGTAAGCAGTTCGAGTTTTGGGCATTGTGATTGTTCCGATTACTTCCTCTGCTGTACCGGGCTGTTGAATACTTCCAGTCCAGGATTTCCCATCAGCTGACCGTCTTACGCGGATGTTGTTTGCCGTCAGTGCTGTTGGAAGGTCAATACGACAGAGGATGCCGATTCCCTCCCAGTCAAAAGGACGACATTTAGAATTTGGTCCCGGAATCGCAGAAGTAGCTCCCCATAACGAAAAGAGCGCAACTGGCCCAGAGTCTGGACCCTCATCTTCTCTAACGCCTGCAGTTTGGACGCCGGTGTAGCCACCTCCTGACGAGCCGGTCCAGGTCCATTGAGTTGCCCAATAGTTCATTTGGTTTCCAGTGGAATTAACGGGTGTAATCACATGATCAAATCCAACAAGATTTTGAAAGACTGATTGAGTTCCTGGTTGATACCAGAACACATAGGAACAGCATGCTTCAGCCTGCTCACTGACAATTCCGACACTGGACCCAACACCGACAACAATCACAATCAGAAGACGAAAAAGTTTTCGCATCGCTTACCTCCTTCGATCCAGCCAAGACTACGACAGAAGCGGTACAAACACCTAGAACCACTGAGTATCTGATGCACTGGACCACATCCCTGACATGGGTGGGGTCACAACGGGGTCACAGAACACACAGACTGAGTGACACCAGGTAGTACTACTACCGACATAAAGCCTTACACCGACTACTCACGCAGACAACACAGATACCAGCCATCACCATTTACTTGTCTTCGGATCAGAGGGTTGGCGGTTCGACTAGTCCGAGCGCACCATCTAAGGACTAGTTTTTAGCGCTTGACTGTGATGGTCACAAAACGTTTTGCGCCAGAAGCCAGAGTAAGTCGCACGGTGTAGCTACCGGCCTTCACAAATGTAAGTGCTGACAATGTCAACGTGCCACCATCGGTAACGTCGCCTTCAGGAATCTCGTACCAGGTGCCATCCACCTTTACTTCAGCAAGTACTGCCATGTTTGGCGGAAGTTTCGGAACCGTCACAATAATGACGTTCGAAGGTTTGACTGTAACTTTGGGTGCCTTGGCTGTTGTAGTACCTGCTGGCTTCGAAGTTGCATCTGAAATCACTTTTCCACCAACACCGATTTGCAAACTGCCTACCGAGGTTGCAGAACCGGTTGCTTCGACAGTGTCGGTAACGGTGTTAGTAGTCGTTGTCCAAGCAGTACTAGCAACCGTGTCGGGAGTTGGGTCTGGGTTTTTCGCAGATGGCACGGTGATGGTCATCGTCGTACTTTCAGTGCGACCCTTGGAAACCCCATAGCCAGTGATTGTGTAGTTGCCTGCGTCTACATATATATGGGAGGAAGGAAATGAGGTGAGCGCTCTCAAATTGCCCGCACTTCCATAACCAGTGCCGTCACCGAAGTCAACGTAAAACAAAGCCATCGACGAGTATTGCCCCATCGCACTGATTACGCCTGACATGTCAAACGTGGTCACGCTCCGTGCAGCACCGACGACGACTTTTACCTCTGGAAGATTGCCAATATTGAAACCTTCGTTTTCTCCCTCACCCGGCGCAAGTGTGCACTCACGAGGAATTGTTTTGCCAGGGTATGGAGTGCAGTCGATACTTCCTGCCGGCACTGCAGGGCATGGATTGCCATCAGGGCAAATCTGGGCACTGTACTTTGAACCACCCTGGACGACACTCGCAGCAAACGAGACACTTGTTGTTGCTGCCAACATTGTCATTGATATCGCGCCAATAAGCATTGTTCGTCCTACTGATTTTCGAATAGCAAACATGTATTCTCCCTGATCTGTGTACGAACTAATTGCCCTTTGACACCCTACTCAATGTCGGTTTACCGCTCAACGCCTTACAGGTTGAATTCGGCTTCAATCTCTAGCAGCGTTTTGAGCGTGCGACCAGATGGAATACTTTGCTGCACAACTCCACCAGGAAAAAATGCTTGAGTGTCAGAACGTTCATTAATTTCAGCAAAAGCTTGCGCCAAAGCCTCTGGCGTCCACGCTTCATGTGTCGACCAATCTTGCTCAACACTGAATGATCGATAGATCGCAACATCTGGGCCTTCGCCAGCAAATACTCGACCCGTAAACCGACACAACGAACTTGCGAGATACACCACGAGCGGCGCAACGTGTTCGGGTGCATGTCGATCAAACCCTTCGGCTTTCGGCATCATCGCAAGTACTGTTGGTGATTCGTTCACCATTCTTGTTCGCGCGCAAGGTGCAACTGCATTTACACGCACACCAAGTCGAGCAAGTTCTTGTGCGTGGCTTACCGTGAGTGCAGCAATTGCCGACTTGGTTGCGCCATACACACCAGCACCAGCAGTTGGGTGCAAACCAGCTGCCGACGTTGTATTGACAATCGCCCGATAAGCCTCTGCGCCAACTTCATTCCAATAAGCCGCAGCGAAGTGGCTTACCGCAAGCGTCCCCTTCAGATGAACACCGATTTGCGAATCAACATCTTGTTCAGTGAGATCCATAAGCGATGAAGGTCGATTGTTGCCGGCGTTATTAACAACAATGTCAAGACGCCCAAAATTTTTTACGGCAGAATCTATTATTGACTTTGCACCCTCCCAGTCAGCGACGCTTGCGGTGTTCACTACTGCATCCCCGCCGAGCGAAACTATTTCTTCTACAACTGCATCGGCAGAGTTTGACTGCATTCGTTCGCCATCCACACTTGCACCAAAATCATTGACGACTACCGAAGCGCCGTGCTGGGCAAAAGCAATTGCGTACTCGCGTCCCAAGCCGCTACCTGCACCAGTAACCACTGCAACCTTGCCCTCAAGAAGTCTCATCACTTATATACCGTAATAAACGCATTACGGTTTTACATAGTGAATACGTCGATGAAATGGGTGACGTGGGATCAGGCAACGATCGCCGCAATCGGCTGCCTCATTGCTGTATCCGTGCTCCGCCAATTTTCTCAAAACAAGATCCGAAGTGCGATTATCGCATGGTGCACGGAATTGGCGCTGGTTTCAGGGCTCTACACATTGTGGCGCCTTGCGATGACGCTCCCGCTTGACCAACCGGCTGGTGCGATTGAACGCGCCAATCAGATCAACAACTTGCAACAGTGGCTTCACATTCCAACCGAACTCTCGCTGCAACATGTTGTGATGAAGCATGAATGGCTAGCTCAAGCGACTAACGCCTTTTACGCAATTGCCCACGTGCCTGCCACGGTCGCCTTCATGGTCTGGTTGTTCTGGCGACACCGTGAAGTGTATGCACGATGGCGCAACAGCCTTGCAATGCTCACCGCGGCGTGTTTAGTGATTCGTTATATACGAGTCGCACCACCACGATTTCTTCCCGATCTTGGGTATGTCGACCTCGCTACACGATACGGGTTATCGGTGTACGGGCCAGTGGGTACGGGTGTATCTGATCAATTTGCCGCGATGCCCTCAATCCATGTCGGCTGGGCTGCGCTGGTTTCATTTGGGATTGTTGCCGCATCAACGAGTAGGTGGCGTTGGATTTTTATTGCACACCTTGTTTTAACCGTGTATGCAGTTACGGCAACCGGCAATCATTGGTGGCTTGACAGTATTGCCGCAATTGCGTTACTCGGTATCGCGTTACGTATTGATTCTTATGCGCGACCACTATTCATTCGCTCAGTAACCCACAAAACTAATTAAGAGATTTAACTTCAACTTTCCAGATTGTACGTGAGGCAAGTTTTTCGCTACGGCTAACAGGATTTTCAAATAGCACGGAAGAGCAGCCAGCACTCAGCAAATACTGTCTTAGGCTCTCGTTGCGCTTGGAAAACAATTGTGTATTTGCTTTTGATTGAACAAGCGACTCTGCCCCAGTTACCGAACACGCCAGATTTGATGATCCGCTTTGAGTGACCAATGCAGACCATTGCGGAATCTGTTTTCGATCAATCGCCGATGAATAGATTTTGAAATTATGCGACCACTTGAAGGTGACCGAGCTGGTCGTCGGTTGCACATCCACCTTCCAGGTTCGATCTAAAGTTGCTGACTTTGATGGCGCGATTGGTGCATTGATGCTTACATTGACACAGCCGTTGTATTTCAACATTGTAAGTAGCGAAGTTTGACGATTCTCGAACAGCTTTGTGTTCGCCTTCGAGTTATTAGATGGGCTTACTCCAGTCAGTGAGCAACTCAGAACAGAAGATCCCTGACCAGATGCAAAGTTTGTCCATGCAACTTGATTATTTCTTGAGATACTCGCCACATATTGTGGGAATGTGATCGACCATGTCTGCCCCGATGTTTGAGCAATAGAAATACCAATATTTGACGTAATCTCTGCTGCACCGCTCGATGTGTAGGCATAACCCTGAATCTGCAGTGTGTGATTTCCACTCGGAACAGAGCCCGGGATATTGATAGCAACTGCAAAGTTTCCATCTGCATCAACAGTCGTTTCTGCCAATAGTAGAGGTGCCGAGAATAACCACACTTGGACTGGCGTTGACGCAATAAAGGAACTCGTCGCTATCTCTAGTGGTACCGATGACGATGTTGCTAACCCAGCAGAGGAATTACTCAAGAATCCCGCAAGGGCAATCCTTGATGGTCCTGATGAGACAAGTACCACGCCATCACTCGATTTTTGAAGCGTTGAAACAATTGGCTGACCTCCAAAAGTTGATTTTGCCTCGCCTGTCGACACTGGCGACTCTGCTTCTTTGGGAGCGTCCTTTGACGCCACAATCATCGATCCAATCGGAACAATTTTTGCTCCAGCTGGTGCTGTAGGTGCATCGATTGGTACAGCCCTCAGTTGAACCGGAGCAATGGTCGCTCTTTGGGTCGTACCTTTTGCGCTGACAACAGGGTTTACAACTTTGGGTGCTGTAACCGTTCCATTCTTCGTGGGATTCAAAATCCCGGAAATCTTTGATGGAGCACCTGGAATTAAAGGAACGAGATTTTTGATTTCAGTTGGAGTTTTGACAATTGGTGTAACCACGGGAACCACAGGTGAAGCTGCAGGACTAGATGCGGCAGGTTTCGAAACAGGTTTTGAAACCGGTTCGGCAATCGGCTTACTCGAAGATGGCGCTTCGGCGACTGGGTTCACCACGACAATTTCCGGATCTTCAGAAATTAAGACTGTGACGGTGCCATCTGATGTAGCCGTTCCAATCAGTGTTACTACTCCGCCCACAATGGCATAAGTTTTTGCACCAGCTTTGATAGTTGTGTTGGCGATCGTCATGGAGATCGGTTTACCGCTTGCAGTCAATGGAATAGACGAGTCAGCCGCCAACCAAGCCACAACTAATGAAATGACGAAACCGCCATCTTGAGCGATCAAGCTCCCTGCACGAGTCAAATCATTGACTAGATACACGTCAATAACTGTTCCCGCAGGCAACCCATCCGCTGGATATCGCAATGAAACCGAACTCGTGGCAGTTTCTGCTGCGAAGATATTGCCAACACCATCAGCAGTAGTGATTGTTCCTATTTTTGTCTTAGCTCCAAGCCCATACAACGATGATTGGGCCCACTGCGCATACACAGTAAAACTTGATGTTTGACTATGCGTGTATGGAAACGTAATTGCTGTTCCACCAGTTGAAGCAACAAACCAACCGGTGAATGTGTAACCCGTACGAGTCGGTGTTCCTGGCGATGCCGTAATTGAACTACCAGTCGTCGTTGAGCCTGCAGTAATCGCACTGCCACCTTGGGAGTCATACGTAACGGTCAGTGAATTGGCTGCCCATAGTGCGTACAGCGTGTAGCTCGCGGTCTGGCCATGTGTGTAGGGAAACGAAATTGCCGCCCCACCGCTAGCCGCAGCAAACCAACCGGTAAACGTGTAACCGGTTCTTGTCGGTGTGCCCGGCGATGCTGAAATCGAACCACCAGTAGTCGTCGAGCCGGCAGTAATAGCACTACCACCCTGTGAGTCGTAGGTGATTACCAGCGAATTCGCAGACCACTGTGCATACAAGGTGAAGCTCGATGTCTGACCATGCGCGTACGGAAATGAGATTGCAGCGCCACCGCTAGCCGCATCAAACCAACCAGTAAACGTGTAACCCTCAAGTGTTGGCGTACCAGGCGACGACATCGACGCACCAGTAGTTGTCGAAGCGTTACCGATCGCAGTACCACCCTGCTCATCAGTAGTGACCGTCAACGAATTCGCAGACCACTGTGCATACAACGTGAAACTTGACGTCTGGCCATGCGCATGCGGAAATGAAATCACTGTTCCACCAGTTGAAGCCGCAAACCAGCCAGCAAATACGTAGCCCGTGCGAGTCGGCGTACCGGGCGAGGCGGCAATTGAACTTCCAGTCGACGTTGAACCAATAGTTATAGAACTGCCACCTTGCGAGTCATACGTAACCGTCAATGTGTTCGCAGCCCACTGCGCATACAACGTGAAACTCGATGTTTGGCCATGTGTGTAGGGAAATGAAATCGCTGCCCCACCGCTAGCCGAAACAAACCAACCAGCAAACGTGTAACCCTCAAGTGTTGGCGTACCAGGCGACGACATCGACGCACCAGTAGTCGTCGAAGCGTTACCAATCGCAGTACCACCCTGCTCATCAGTAGTGACCGTCAATGCGTTCGCAGACCACTGCGCATACAACGTGAAGCTCGACGTCTGACTATGGGCGTACGGAAACGAAATTGCCGCACCACCGCTTGCACCCGTAAACCAACCGGTGAATGTGTAGCCCGTTCGGGTCGGCGTACCAGGCGACGACATCGACGCACCAGTAGTCGTCGAAGCGTTACCGATCGCAGCACCACCCTGCTCATCAGTAGTGACCGTCAATGTGTTCGCAGACCACTGCGCATACAACGTGAAGCTCGCGGTCTGGCCATGTGTGTATGGAAACGAAATTGCTGCGCCACCGCTAGCCGCATCAAACCAACCAGTAAACGTGTAACCCTCAAGTGTTGGCGTACCAGGCGACGACATCGACGCACCAGTAGTCGTCGAAGCGTTACCAATCGCAGTACCACCCTGCTCATCAGTGGTGACCGTCAATGTGTCCGCAGTCCACTTCGCATACAGCGTGAGATTCGAACTGGTAGTCAATGTTCCAGTACCAGCTACATACGTTGTTCCTGAACCATCTGCCAAAGTGTTCCAACCAGCAAAGCTGTAACCAGTGCGCACCAACGTTCCAGAGTTTGATGCCACTGTTGTCGCAGCATCACCACTTCTATAGGAGCCAGCCGAAGGAACTGAACCAGATGTCGCAGAGTTCGCATCATAAGTAATCGTGTAGGTGATCGCAGTCCACTTGGCATACAACGTCGTACCCGAGTTTGCAGTCAATGTTCCGCTGCCAGCTACATACGTTGTTCCTGAACCATCTGCCAAAGTGTTCCATCCAGCAAAGGTGTAACCCGTGCGCGCCAATGTTCCAGAGTTTGACGTAACCGTTAAATCAACACCATACGTTTTGGTCTGCGAACTCGGCACCGAACCAGACGTTGCAGAGTTTGAATTATAAGTAATCGTGTACGTAATCACAGTCCAATTCGCATATAGCGTGAGATCCGTACTCGTAGTCAATGTTCCACTACCGGCTACATAAGTTGTGCCTGAACCATCTGCCAAAGTGTTCCAACCAGCAAAGCTGTAACCAGTGCGCGCCAAAGTTCCAGAGTTCGACGCAACCGTTGTAGCAGCATCACCGCTTCTATAAGACCCAGCAGAAGGAACTGAACCAGATGTCGCAGAGTTCGCATCATAAGTAATCGTGTAAGTAACAGCTACCGGAGTTGTGTATTTAATAAGTACGAAGCCAGACCCGCCAGAACATCCACTGCCACCACCACCACCACCACCACCAGTTTGATTGGTGCCCGACGTACAAGGGATCGTGCTTGTTCTTCGATTCAAACCCTTTCCACCGCCACCCAATCCACCTAGCGCAGTAGTACTTGAGTTTCCTGTTGAAGATGATCCAGAACCTCCACCCGCAACGTAATACTTAGAAGCCGATAGCTGGCCCAGCGATGAAGCTGGAGAAGCCAAGTGAGCCTCATTGATTAGCGTGTGAAACGAATCGGTTCCATCTCCACCCTTGCCACCAGGGCTTCCTACAGCAATTGCAGTTATAGACCCTCCTGCTTGACTTGCGCCACCACCACCAGTACCTTGCCTCGAGCCACCCCCGTCAATTGATGAATTATAAGTTCCGCTATTGTTGCCATATCCGCCGGCGCGTGCAGTAGAAGTTGCAACCGA